>DATAPM010000433.1:0-7935 GCA_036265225.1 Vulcanimicrobiaceae bacterium | reverse complement strand
GCGGGTGCGGCACGAGCGCAGCGTTCTCGACGAGGAACGCCGGCGATTCGGCGCGCGTGCCGAGGAGCGGCTACAGCAAGGCCTGCGTGATTTCGTGCGCGACCTGCAGCGGCGCGCCGACGAGGCAGCCGCAGACGCCGTCCAGCGCCGAAAAGTGCGCGTCAGCCACGCGCAGACCGCGCGACTCGCCGAAACCGTCGAAGCCATTCGCCGCGATTTGGGAATTCGGCCCGGCACGGGCACCGAGGAGCCGGAGAGCCGAACCTATGCACCTGGCGACCACGTACGCGTCCTCTCGTTGAATCAAAGCGCGACGGTTGCCGAGGATTGGGGCGAAAGGTTGCTCGTTTCCATCGGTTCAATGAAGCTGGCCGTGGAGAGGACCGACGTGCGAAGCGAAGGAGCTTCGGTTAAGCGTTCACGCCGCGGTGCGACCGCCGAGACGCGTCTGAGCGCGGCAGAACGTGCCACGGTCGCGCTCGACGTTCGGGGTAAGCGCTACGCCGAAGCCGAGCCGTTGGTCGAACGATGGCTTGACGATGCGATGCTCGCCGGCAGCTCCGAGCTGCGCCTAGTGCACGGAAAAGGAACCGGAATGCTCGGTCGCGGCCTTCAGGAGTATTTGCGCGCGCACCCGGCGGTCAAGAGCCTGCGCTACGGCAACGAAGAAGAAGGTTCGAACGGCGTTACCATGATCGAGCTGCGCGCATGAGCGCGATAGCGGCCGAGCAGCTGCTCGAGGGATTCGAACACGTCGAGACGCCGGCGGACTTTTCGGAGCGGCTACGCTTGGGTCGCCCGTTGCGCGTCAAGCTCGGAATCGATCCAACCAGTCCCGATCTGCACCTCGGGCACATGGTGGTGCTCTACCGCTTGCAGCGATTCGCCGAAGCCGGGCATCGCGTGACCCTGATCATCGGAGATTTCACGGCGCGCATCGGGGACCCAAGCGGACGCAACGTAACGCGCCCTCAGCTCTCCGCGGAAGAGATCGAATCTAATATGGAGACGTACCGCGTGCAAGCCGGCAAGGTGCTCGACCTCGAGCGCATTGAGGTGCGTTACAATTCGGAGTGGCTCGACAAGCTGAACCTTGCCGACCTCGTTAAGCTGCTCGCAAAAACGACGGTCGCGCAGATGCTCGAACGCAACGATTTCAGCGAGCGCTACGGACGCGGTGCCCCGATCTCGCTACACGAGTTTCTCTATCCCGTCGCGCAGGCGTACGATTCGGTGGCGATCGAGGCCGACGTCGAGCTCGGTGGAACGGACCAGCTCTTCAATCTCCTGCTCGGGCGGCACTATCAACGGGAGCTCGGACAGTATCCGCAGATATGCGCCACCGTACCGCTGCTCGTTGGCCTCGACGGACACAAAAAGATGAGCAAGTCCCTCGACAACTACGTAGGAATCGACGAGCCGGCGGGTACGCAGTTCGGGAAGCTGATGAGCATACCGGACGAGTTGATCGGTACGTACTCGCGGCTGGCGGCATTTCGCACGCGGCCTGAATCCGACGCACTGGCGGCGGCGCTCGCCTCGGGATCGGTCAATCCGATGGAGGAGAAGAAGCGGCTCGCTGCCGACGTCGTCGCCCGCTATCACGGAGCCGACGCCGCCGAGACCGCACGCGACTTTTTCGAGCGTACCGTGCAGCGTAAGGAAATTCCGACCGACGATATCCCGGAAATCGACTTGGGGGAGTGCACGCGCGTTACCGAGCTGCTCGTCAAGGCCGGATTTGCCGAGAGCCGGCGCGCGGCCGAACGGCTGATTTCCGGAAACGCCGTCAAGGTCGACGGCGAGGTCGTGCGCGACGCGAATCAGCGGTGGGCGGCCGGGGATGCGGCCGTGCTATCGGTGGGCTCGCGCCGGTTCGTTCGCGTCCGCGCTTAAGAGCACGTCTTATAGTCGCGCGACTAGTTCGCGCAGATCCTCCGCGGTAAACGCGTACGTCGTCTTGCAATACTCGCATGTCGCTTCGGTAAGCTCGCGCTCGGACGCGAGCTGCAGAAGTTCCTCGATCCCCATTGCCAGTAAGACCGACTCGACTCGGGCGCGCGAGCATAAGCAGGCGAAGCGGACGTCGAAAACTTGCCGCGCGCGCAGCTCCCAGTCCCCGGCCAGCTCGCGCAGCAGCGCTTCGGCATCGGGGCGATGTTCGATCAGCTGCGTTACCGGCGGCATCTGGGCGGCGCGCCTTTCCAACTCAGCCAGTTTCCGTTCGTCAGCGCCGGGGAGGGCACGGGCAATGATTCCCCCGGCTGCGACCACGCCATTGGGATTGGCCAGCACGCCCAGCGCGACAACCGACGGAATTTGTTCGGATTGCGCTAGATAGACGGCAATGTCGTCGGCGATCTCTCCGGAGCTCAAGGGCACGACTCCGACGTAGGGTTTTGCCACGTCGCTCGAACGAGTAACTTGAAGCGAGCCCGAGCCAATGGCGCCGGCGACGTCGAATTTGCCACGCGAGTCGATCGGAAGGTCGACGCGCGGATGGCGGGCATAACCGCGGGCTGCCGCGGTGCGTTCGTCGAGAAGCCAAGAGTCGGCGGCCAACGTTGCCAACGGCCCATTGCCGGCGATCTGTAGCGAGATCCGTTCGTTTCCTTTGAGTCCGGCACCAAAGAGCGCTGCTCCCGTGGCCAATCGCCCCACCGCCGCCGTGGCTGTCGGCCAAAGGTCGTGCCGGGTGCGGATTTCGCTGACCAGATCGGTCGTAATCGCGGCGGCGAGCGCAATGCCGGCTTCCGGAGCGGTCGCGGCGACGAGCTTGTCGGGCATGAACCGCGTCTGGTTCGGAGGCCGGCGCTTTTCCTTCCAAGAAGGCAGCGACGATGCGCGTGCTGGTCGTCAACGGGCCCAACCTCAATCTGCTGGGAGAGCGCGAGCCGGAGATCTACGGTACACAGACGCTCGCTCAACTGGACCAGACCGTCGCGCACGGCGCGAAGGGCATGGGGATCGAGGTTTCGTGCGGCCAGTATAACTCCGAAGGCGGCATTGTCGACGCACTACACGCGGCGCGAAAGACGTGCGACGGCGTCGTCATCAACCCCGGTGCGTACGCCCACTACTCGTACGCCATAGCCGACGCGATTGCGGCAATCGGCATTCCGGTGGTGGAAGTACACATCTCGAACGTTGCGGCACGCGAGGCATTTCGGCGTTCGAGCGTGACGGCGGCCGCTTGCCGTGGCGTTATCAGCGGGCTGGGAGCGTCGGGGTATCTGCTTGCGCTCCGCGCCCTGGCGGAAATTCTGGCGAAATGAGCGAACTCAACTCGCCCACCGTTGCCCGACGAGGAGATGCGACGTGACGAAAGCCGATGTAATAGATGCCGTCGCCGCCGAAGCGGAGCTGTCACGGCGCCGCGCTGGAGAGATCGTAGACCTGATTCTCAACGAGATCAAGACGGCGCTGAAGAACGGCGACCGCGTCGCGCTCAATCCTTTTGGGAGTTTCGTCGTCCGAGCGCGCCAAGCACGTGAGGGACGAAATCCAAAAACCGGCGAAACGATCAAAATCGCGGCGCGCAAGGTTCCCGCCTTTGTCGCGGGCAAATCGCTCAAAGATGCCGTCGGCGGCACGCGAACGCGCACGAGGAAAAATACAAAAAGAAACGGGCTGTAGCGAAGCTTGGTTATCGCGCTAGTCTGGGGGACTAGAGATCGCTGGTTCGAATCCAGTCAGCCCGACCATCTCCCGTGAATACGATAAGCATCGAAGCGATTGAAGCGGCGCGGCGCAGAATTGCCGGGCCCGTCGTGCGCACGCCGCTGCTGAAGCTGGAAGGCATTTCGCCGGACCGCGAACTCTACCTCAAGCTCGAGAACCTCCAGCCGATCAACTCGTTCAAGCTGCGCGGCGCTTTGAATGCGGTGGCGATGCTGCTGCCGGAACAGCGCGCGTACGGCGTGTGGACGGCCAGCGCCGGAAACGCCGGCCAAGGTCTCGCGTACGCCGCCCGGATGATCGGCGTGCCGTGCAGAGTCGTAGCGCCGGAAACGGCCCCGGAAACGAAAATCGCGCGAATGCGCGCCCTTGGTGCGGAAGTATTAAAAGTGCCGTTCGATTCGTGGTGGGAAGCGATGGATCGCCGCGCCTTTCCCGGTGTTGAAGGCACCTTCGTGCATCCCTTCGATAACGACGATTTTATCGCCGGTAACGCGACGATCGGTTTGGAAATCGTGGAAGACTTACCGCAAGTCCAAACGGTGATCGCGCCGATCGGCGGCGGTGGATTGCTGACCGGCGTCGCGTCGGGCGTACGCGCGCGAAAGCCGAACGCCGGAATTTACAGCGCCGAGCCGGAAACCGCGGCGCCGTTCGCGTTTTCCCTCGAGCAGGGAAAAGCGTCGGCGTTTCCGCGCTGGAAGGCTTCGTTCGTCGACGGAGCCGGCGGCAAGAGCCTCTTCCCGCAGATGTGGGGGCGCCTGCGGCCGATCGTCGACGGCGCGCTCGTCGTAACCCTTGACGAAACGAGCCGCGCGATGCGCCTGCTTGCCGAGAAGACGCGCGTAATTGCGGAAGGCGCCGGCGGCCTCGCCGTCGCGGCGGCGCTCTGGAAACTGGGAAAAGAAGAGGCAAAGGGGCCAATCGTCGCCATCGTTTCCGGGGGCAATATCGACCTGGCGACGTTCTGCGAGGTAACTCATAGATGAAGATCGGAACGCTGGAAATGAAGATCGCGCGCATCGAGGGATTCCAGGTGCGCGTCCGCACCTCGGACGGCCGCGACATTCGTTCCGATCGCGAAGGCATGCCGTCGTGGCCGTACGAGAAGGGCGCCCGCGACCGCTGGTCGGTCGCTCGCTGGAAACAAGAACGTTTCGTGAGCCTCTATCCGGGATTCGGTGTGGACGTGCTCGACGGCGACGGCGAGCTCGTCGAGTTCGGCCAGACACTCCTGGAAACGGTCCGCGAAAGTTACGACTGAAAGTTAACTTTTATTACCGCCGCACCGCGTTTTCGCTATCCTACCTAACCGTCGCGAATCGTCGCTAATAGAGGAAACGACGCCCGCCCTCGGCCAAAGACGCCGCGGAGAAAGGGAGCGCAGTACGTATGAGAACCCCAGCGGTATCCTATTGCATTCTTGCCTTGTCGTTTTGCCTTGCGCTAAGCGCCTGCGGTGGAAGCAGCAGCTCGCTTCCCGGACCTGGAAGCACCAGCAGCAACGGTCCGTCACGCCATAAGTCGGGTACGCCGATTCAGCACATCGTTCTATTAATTCAAGAAAACCGCACCTTCAACAATATTTTCGCCCAGTTCCCCGGCGCGACCGGTACGACGACCGGCCTGGAGCGCGTCAAAAAAGGCGGCAAGTGGAAGCAAAAAACGATCCCACTCGCCCTAGTGCCGCTGGAAGACAATAAAAACCTCAACCATCTGTACGTTTCCTATCTCACCGCCTACGACGGCGGCAAGATGGACGCGTTCAACCAGATCATCTTCCAAGTCACCGGAAAACCCGAAAAAGCGCTGCCCTATCAATACGTAAAGCAGAGCGACGTTCAGCCGTATTGGGATATGGCTACGCAGTACGGGCTGGCCAACGCGATGTTCTCCACGCAAGGCAGCGGGAGTTTTACCGCCCACCAAGATTTGATTCGCGGCGGAACCTCGATCGGCGGCGACGTCAGCCTCATCGACGATCCGACCGCCAACGCAGCGTGGGGTTGCGACTCGCCCGTGGGAACGAAAACCAGCCTCATTACAACCAGCCTCAAGTACGAGAAAGCCGTCGGCCCGTTCCCCTGTACCGACCATTTTCCGTACAGCTCGTACAGTTACACCACGCTCGCCGACCTCTTCGATGGGGCCGGGATCACGTGGAAGTACTACGTCCCAGCCTTCAAGCGAAACACCTCGAGCGCGCTTTGGAATGCGTTCGACGTCATTGCGAGCGTGCGAAACGGCAGCGAGTGGGGAACCAACGTCAACTGGCCCGAGACGAACATCTTTAGCGATCTCACCAGCGGAAAGCTGCCGCAGATGTCGTGGGTGATTCCCGACTCCTATAACTCCGACCACCCCGGTTATTCTTCCGATACCGGTCCCTCGTGGGTGACCAGCGTCGTCAACGCCGTCGGCCAGAGCTCGTATTGGAACTCAACCGCAATTATTATCGTTTGGGATGATTGGGGAGGTTTTTACGACCCGGTCGCGCCGCCCGGCCAGGATAATCAGGGTGGGCCGGGATTCCGCGTCCCGATGATCGTGATCTCTCCCTACGTTCCGGCGAACGAAATTTCGCAAACGGCCTACGGCTTCGGCAGCATCATTAAGTATATTGAGGATACGTTCAAGCTCAACTGCATCGGCACGACGGACTGCTCGTCCGCCAGCATCGCAAACATGTTCAATTACAACCAGAGCAAGCGGAAGTTCAAAGCCTTCAACTCGAAGTACTCGCGCAGTTACTTTCTACACCAGACACCGTCGGGGATGCCCGTCGACACGGAGTAAAATCACGTGAAGGCACGCGCTGCGAGCCTTGCTTTTTCGGCACTTGCGCTTACGGCAGGCATCGTCGCCTGTCGTGGCGGCGTGTCGCAAGCGATTCCGCCGAACCTTCCGACGAACCCGACGAGCGCAAACGCAAGAGGACGCGGCGACTCCACGCCCTCGAAGTCGACGATAAAGCACGTCGTAATCGTGATCCAAGAGAATCGCAGCTTTGACAATTTCTTCGCGACCTTCCCCGGTGCCGACGGAACGACGACCGGCAAGGCCAAGACGATGCCCTCAAATATCGCCGATGCGTGTAAATCCGACGGAATGCCGGTAATTACCAAGCCGACCAGCGTGCCGCTCACCAAAGTCTCGCTGCTCGGCAAAGGCTTTCCCGGCAACTTCGGAATGGACCAAGATCTCGACCACATCCACACCGGCTACCTCTTGATGATGAACCACAATAAGATGGATGGCTGGGACGTCACGAAATTTGGTGCGAACGGCGAAGGCACGCCGACCTGCACGTATTCCTACCAATACGTCGACCCCAACGACATCAAGCCGTATTGGGATATGGCGACGAAATACGTGCTGGCCGATCACACCTTCCAAACGCAGGGCAGCGGAAGCTTCACCGGCCATCAAGATCTGATCGCCGCCGGCACGAAGATCTCGGCCAGCGAAGCGCTCATCGACAATCCGTCGTACTTCCCGTGGGGCTGCGACGCCAACGACAGCGTCGTCACCGCCGTGATCAAAAAGGGAAGTCAAAAAGTCTACCCCTTCGGTGGCCCGTTCCCGTGTCTTGAGTACGACACGATGCGCGATCTGCTCGACGCCAAGGGCGTTTCCTGGAAGTTCTACGCCATGCCGGTACAAAAAGAAAGCGGTTGCGAGCATGGCGACACTGCCGGCATTTGGAGCGCCTTCGATGCCATCAAAGCGGTGCGCTATAGCGACGAGTGGCACACCAACGTGACGCGCACCAATAAGGCGATATTCAGCGACATCGACGCCGGCAATTTACCGGCGGTTTCCTGGATTACGCCGGACGGCGTCGAATCCGATCATCCTATGGAACGCAAACATCCGCCGTGCCAGCCCGGTAAGGGCCCGCTTGCCGATTCCGGACCCGAATGGGTAGCGTCGATCGTCAACGCCGTAGGTCAAAGCAAGTACTGGAACTCCACCGCCGTCGTCGTCGTGTGGGACGATTGGGGCGGTTTCTTCGATCACGTCGTGCCGCCGCTGCCGCGCACCTGGACGGGTGGGCCGGGATTCCGCGTTCCGATGCTCATCGTTTCGTCGCGCGTCAAAGCGCACGTCGAACACAGCACCTATAAGTTCGGCAGCATCCTGCGCTTCGTCGAGGAAAACTGGGGCCTCGGTTCGCTCGGACAAGATGACGCGCACTCCAACAGCATCGGCAACGCCTTCGATCTCAACATGTCGCCGCGCCGATTCCACACCATC
>DATAPM010000432.1:0-7245 GCA_036265225.1 Vulcanimicrobiaceae bacterium | reverse complement strand
CACGTCAATCAGCATGCGGTCGTGCGTCATGGTGATCGGATACGGTGTCCCGTCTCCAAAAGTCCACGAGGCAGTCGCTGACGGAGGATGCAGATCACCGTCACTAACCGGGATGTTCGGTTCGAACGACGTCAGATTATGAACGCCCTTATCGTCGTCGATGCGATAAGAAGAGACCATCTTCTTACCCGGGAGCACGTCCTGGTACGAAAGGAAGTGATAGGTCGTTTCGTACGCTCCATCCGGATCGATCGTCGCTTGCAAATAGGCTCCGGTCTCCGGATCTATGGCCAAGTCGATCGGGTCACCGTTGTTGAGCGAGACGCGTACGATCGCCGCCGATTTGCCGTCGATCGTCTTATTCTCGGTGAAAGCGGCAGGCAGCCCGGTCGTGCCTTCGCGCAGCAGCATCGTGAACGAGGCAAGCGCCTTGGCGTAGTCCCCGTAGACGGGAGTCGTAAATCCGTTGACGTTCGAGCGCCAAAAGAGAGTGCCGGTGAATCCGGTGTGCTCGGTCACGCTTCCCCGATCCAGGAGCGTGTACGAGTTGTGGTAGAGCAGACCGTCCGACAGCATCACGACCTTGGTGACCTGCTCGCCCTTCGAGTTAGTGACGTTGCCGGTGATCCGCATCGTGCGGAACGTGCCGTCTCCGAACTGCCACCCGACATAGGCACGATGCTTGGCCATCAGGGCCGCGGCCTTATCGTCGACTTGGGTTGCGGCGCGAACTGCAAGTGCGGGCGCCAAGACGATTAAAAGCGCGACAAGCACGTTGACGGTAGTCGGGCGCATACAGCCTCCTCTACACGACTGAGCCCTTGCTTAGTTTGGCCTGGCGGTCGAGCCCTCCTTTCGCCACCGCGCAGGCGGCACGCCGACGATTTTCTTGGGCTCGGCTAAAGGCACTTCCGACTCGTAACCGGACGGGGTCAGAACGTGGTAGGGAATCAGGTGCCCGGAACCCGGCATCACCGCATCCACGATCGTCTCGCCGGGCGGCGTTTCGGCGGCCCACGGATTCGCCGCATCGATCTCAAAGAAGACCGCACCGGTGAGGCGCACCGCCCGCAGCATGCTGGAGAGCGGATCCACTAGCGGCCGGGGCCCCGTAGGACGATTAGCATGATACTCGGGACGGCCGGTCATTTACCAGGCGGTCCGCCCGGCGTAAACTAAACACCATTCACCTTCCGTCTCGTCGTCACGATAGGAGTTTTTTTCGTGCCACTATACATGGACGTCCACGATCACGTCGAGGGTTTGACCGCCGACGGCGTGGCCCACGCACACGAAGCCGACCTCAAGGTTCAAGAGAAGCACGGCGTCGAGTACCTGCGCTACTGGTTTGACGAGGGAACGGGCAAGGTCTTTTGCCTCGTCAAGGCGCCGTCGAAAGAAGCCGCCAACGCGGTGCATCGCGAGGCGCACGGCCTAGTCGCCGACAGCCTCATCGAGGTGCAGGAAGGCACGTAGCGGCAAGACCGGCGCGCGGCGGCAGCGCTACGGAAAATCCTTGAATGACTGCTTGACCCGGTACTCGCTCTCGGGATAGCGCGAACGCAGATTGGCCCACTGGGTCAGCAGTTCGTCGCTGTCGGGATCGCGGCGATACCGGGTCACGCCGAGATAGTACTGCGCCTCGGGGGCCGCGTACGTCGTCGAGAAGCGTTTGAGCACGTCCACATAGACGGCTTCGGCTTGCTCGAAACGTTTAAGCCGCAGGTAGGCCAGCGCGAATCCACAGAGCGTCCGCGCGATAAACTCAGACGGCGGTAAAAATCCGTCCCAACGGTAGAGTTCGTATCCGTCGTGGTTGAGAATGCGAACGTCCGGCGTCCAAATATGATGGATCCCGTGCAGAAAGAAATTGTTCTCTTTCTTTGAATTGTCGAATTGAAGCGGAACGCTATGGGCGAGGATTGTCTCGACGACTTCGGTTTGCAGATACGTCACGGTATCCAGCGCTTGGCATCCTCCTCAACCAGGGTTGAAGACGTCTAAAAAGACGAACTTCCGCTCCCTGCCGGCGCGCTCGAGCGCCGCCTTATAATCGGACTCCCACGGAATGCCTGACATCAGAGCCTCCTGTTAGTGCGTCGTAGTTGCGGTAGTTCTATCGAGGGGCGCAGAATTCCATCGAGAAACGCGGCCGTGGCGCTCGCTGTGTCCGCGCCGGCGGTGGCTCAATTTTCGACGTTCTCACCCAAGCCGACGGCCTCGCCGACGGCAACGCCCAATCCGTACCGAGCGCTGCACTTCGGCACCCCGACCCTCGGTGGCGAGCCCTCCGGCGGAATCGCCGTTTCCAATGGCTGGGTGGCCGTTCTGCGCGACGGACGCGGCGCCCACGCGTGTATCTCGTTCAAGAACGAAGGATCACTAACGGCAACGCGTCTACTCGTCGAGTTCCCGATCATGAACCATGACGGTGAACGCGTTGCCACGCTCACCCTCGACCGCCGCGGCACGTTCTCCCCGAACGTCGAAATTCACGGGTGGAGCGACCTGGCGGCCTGGCAGAGCTGCACCCATCGCGGGTACGATGCTGCTCTCGGCACGCATGGCCACCTATCGCATCAAACGCATCGAGTATGCGAACGGAACGGATTGGACGCCGCCTTCGCCCTAGGGACCGTTGCCCTCGCTGCGAACGATCGAGCCGAGCGCAATGCCGAGCGAACCCAATCCGAGCGCCGTATCGCGAAGCGGTGAAACCAGATCCTTTTTCTGCTCGAGGGCCGCAATCGTTTCCTCAACGCGACGGCGTTCCGACTCTATTCGCACTCGCCGATCAGCCGGCGTCACGCTTACGGAGGCCGGACGGAGCATCGTGGCCAGCGTCGAGCTCATCGGTTCGGCCGCTCGCGCCAGCGGCCGGCGCGCCGATGCGGCAATAACGAGCGCTAGTGCAAACCCGACGGCGCCGACGATAAGCGCAGCAGCCCAGAGCGGCATGACGTAAGCGAGCCCGGCGATCGCGCACGCCGCCAGGCTCGCCGTCGCTACCAGTGCGAGCGCCACCGAAATCGCAAGACCGAAGATCCCTTCGAACGCCAGCGCCGCGCGGTCGCGGATCTCGACCTTGGCGAGCTCTGCCTCCTCGGCAATCAACGCCGACATCTCCCGATAAAGACGCTGCAATAAGGTGCGAGAGCTCTGGGCTCGCAGTTCGTAAGGCCGTGGGGCCGTTTCTTGGAAAGCCATGATTTTTAGAATTTCCCCGCAAAGGGGGCGCGCAAACGACTCTCAGGGGTAAAAGCAGGGAATGCCCGATAGTAAGCGCTCGCCGCGCCCCAAAACAGCGGAGAGCGGCGAGACCGTGCGGCTCACGGCAAACGAAGAGCAGGAAGTCCGGAAGCGTACCGGCCTGCGCGCCGCGGTCGTCTTCGAATCGGTGCGCCGCGAAGGCGCTCGCGAACTAAGCCGCCCGCCGCTCTCACTGGCTTTCTCCGGTCTTGCCGCAGGATTGTCGATGGGCTTCTCGCTGGTCGTGACGGGACTATTGCGTGCCTATCTGCCCAACGAGCCCTGGCGGCCGCTCGTCGAAAACTTCGGCTACACGGTGGGATTCGTCATCGTCGTCCTCGGCCGCCAACAGCTCTTTACCGAAAATACCGTCACCGCGATACTGCCGTTACTTGACGATCCCGACAAGGGAAAGACGCTGGTTAAGGTCGCCAAACTTTGGGGCATCGTTCTTGCAGCAAATCTCATTGGCGCGGCGATTTTTGCCTACGTCGCGGCGCACGGCTCGATTTTCCCCGAGCACGTTCGGGCGGCGTTCCTACAGTTAGCGCGCGAAACTGTCGCGCCGGGCTTTTGGGGAGTTCTCGTGCGTGGCATCTTTGCCGGCTGGCTGATTGCGCTGATGGTTTGGCTGCTCCCGGTCGCCGATACGCAAAAGCTCTGGGTGATCGTCATTATCACCTACGTCGTCGGCGTCGGTTCGTTCAGTCACGTGGTTGCCGGATCGGTCGAATCGCTCTACGGCGTCGTCGTCGGCGCCATCGCGCCGCTGACCTATCTCACCGGCTTTCTCGTTCCGGTTTTCATCGGCAACACCATCGGCGGAATCCTTTTGGTCTCGCTTTTGAACTACGGGCAGGTCGCGCCGGAGTAAACCGCGGCGATGCCCGCCTGACCGAGGCTGATCCCACCGTCGTTGGCGGGAACCTCTTGATTGATCCAGAGCCGTTCGCCGAACCGCTGCGCGAGCAGCTCCACGAGCAGCCCGTTCTGAAAGACGCCGCCCGATGCGACGATCTGCTTTGGTTCGAGCGTGCCGGCAGCGCTCGCGACCGCGTCGGCGAGCGCGTAATGAAAGGCGCGCGCAATCTCGCGCACGTCGCGGCCGCGCCGGCGATCGGCAACGACGGCCGCCAGCAGCGGACGAAAGTCGAGCCGTGCATCGGCAACGGGGAACGGATAGCTATCTTCGCCTGCGGCCGACCACGCGAGATGCTCGACCCACATCGCCGCCTGCCCTTCGAACGTGATTGGACGCGTAAAGCCGAGTAGCGCGGCCACCGTATCGAAGAGCCGGCCGACCGACGTCGTGGTAAACGTCCGAATGCCGCTCTCGGCCAAACGTTTTGACTTGGTGTAGCGTTCCGGGAAATCGAAGGGCGGCGCGGTGAGATCGGGCAGGTCGTCGAGATCGTTCAAAAAGCCGGCCGCAGCCTGCACCGGATGGCGCGCGGCGGCGTCGCCGCCGGGCAGCTTTGCTTCGCGCAGCCACAGCGCCCGCGTTAGCCCCTCGCGCAAGCTGCCGGTGAAGATTTCTCCCCCCCAGATCGTTCCATCGTCGCCGTAGCCGGTTCCGTCGAAGGCGATCCCGATGACGCGCGTATCGAACGCCTCGCGTTCGACCAGCACGCTGGCGACGTGGGCGCGATGGTGCTGTACGGCGCGATGCGTGCCCCCGAGCGTGCGGGCGTATTGCGTCGATGTATATTCAGGGTGCGCGTCGTGGACGACGAGAAGCTCGCCCGCCGGCACGTCGTACATCGCGCAAAGGTCGGCGATCGTCTCTTTAAAGGCCGCGAACGATCCGTAGTGATCGAGATCCCCGATATGCTGGCTCGTAAATGCCTGTCCGTCCACGACCAGCGTTACGGCATTCTTCAAATCGGCGCCGGCGCAAAGCATCGGACGCTTCGTCGGCAGCCGGGCGATCGCAGCCGGCGCGCCACCCCGCGCGTGGCGCAGCACGATCGGACCGTACGGACCAACCGCGGCTACCGAGTCGTCGACGCGGCGCGCGATCTCGCGCTCGCCGGCCAAAAACGCGTCGGCGATTCCGGAGAGCCGCTCGAATGCCTCAGCATCGGCGTAGGCGATCGGTTCGCTGGAGCGGTTCGCGCTCGTCATCACCAGAACGCTCGGGGCGCCTTCCCGGAAGAGTGAATGATGCAGCGGCGTGTACGGCAGCATCACGCCGTAATCGCGATTCTCCGGCGCAACGCCCTCCAACTTAACCGTTGCCGGCGCCAGCACGATCGGCCGTTGCACGGAGTTCAAGAGGCGTTCGTGTTCCGGCGAGAGGTCCACTAACGTCTTGGCCGTCTCGACATCGCGCGCCATCAGCGCGAAAGGACGCTCTTTTCGATACTTGCGTTCGCGCAGCCGCGCGACCGCCGCGGGCTGCATTGCATCGCAAGCCAAATGATAGCCGCCCAAACCTTTGATTGCTACGATCGCTCCCTCGCGCAACAGCGCCGCCGCGCGGGAGATCGCAGCGTCGCCGCGCTCGGTGGCGCCGTCGACCGTCAAATAATACGACGGCCCGCAAGCGGGACAAGCCACCGGCTGCGCGTGAAAGCGGCGGTCGAGCGGATCGCGATACTCGCCGGCGCAGAGCTCGCACATCGGCCAGTCACGCATCGTCGTCTGCGGGCGGTCGTAGGGCAAGCCTAAAATGATGCTGTAGCGTGGACCGCAGTTCGTGCAGTTGGTATAGGGGTATCCGAAGCGCCGGTCGTTTGGATCGCCCATTTCACGCAGACAATCGGGGCAGACCGGCAAATCGGGCGAGATGCGCACCGTCGGGCGGCTCGTCCGCTCGCTCTCGCGAATAGTGAAGTCGTCGAATCCCGATACCAGCGTCGGAACGATATCGAACGAGGCGATGCGTGACGCTGCCGGCGCCTGCGATTCGATCGCTCCAAGAAAACCGGGCAACGCCGACGGCGCGCCCTCGACGTGTATCTCCACGCCGCTCTCGGCGTTGAGCACCCAGCCGTGCAGACCGTGTTCTCGCGCCAAGCGATAGACGAACGGACGGAAGCCGACGCCCTGCACGACACCGGTAATGCGTACGTGCCGAGCCTCGATCACGAGCGTGCGGCGGCTACGTAACAGCCCTGGCCGTTCCAGCCGACCTGTATGACCCGACCGTCTTCGACCAAAACCGGTACGCTGACGGCACCGCTGACGAGCGAAAAGAGACGCTGCCGCGCGTCGGCATCGGCTTCGACGTCGTACTCGACGAAGGGCTCGCCGTCCCACTGCAGTTCCGAGCGGAGTTCCGCAGTATATGGACACGAACGCGTTCCATAAAGCTCAAGAGGCATGACGTCCGACTCGATCCAGCGCCTCGCGCATCACGTGATAGATGGTTGCCTGCACTTCTTGAATCCGCGGGATGTAGTCGCTGTGGACGACGATCGGAATGTCCGCCAGGCCGCGGCGAACGATCTCGCCGCCATCGTATCCGAGCAGCGCGATGGTGAGCATCTCGCGTTTGCGCGCCTCCTCCAGTGCAGCGACGACGTTCTTCGATCCGCCGCTAGTCGAAAGGGCGATCGCCACGTCGTGCGGACGCGCTTGCGCGACGAGCTGACGGAGAAAGATGACGTCGGTGCCGACGTCGTTGGCAACCGCGGTGAGGATGGCCGGCTCGAGCGCCAGCGAAACGGCCGGAATCGGACGAACGTCACCTTCCGGAATCACGCAATCCAGCGCCCAGTCCGTCGCGTCGGTCGCCGAGCCGCCGTTTCCGAACAGGATGAGCTTGCCTCCCAGTTGCAGCTCGCGGGCGATCGCCGTCACGGCGCGCGCGATCGCGGGGGCCTGGCTCGCGACGACCTCGCCGCGCAAATCGCGCGCATCTTGCGCCTTCATGAGGATCGAGGCGGCGACTTCGTCCACCAGCGAATCCTGCGATCCGCTGCGCTCGCCTAAAAAAGGATAGAGAAAGCTCGACGCACCGACGTCGTGTCCCATCTCGTCGTGCTCGAAAAA
>DATAPM010000431.1:0-20484 GCA_036265225.1 Vulcanimicrobiaceae bacterium | reverse complement strand
GGATGCGGCGCGCCAGTCGGCATCCCGTCCGCCGATCGGCATCTCGCCGGTCACCGAGGAAGAGGAAGCGCAAGACAAGGCTTTGAGCGCCGAGCGCAAGGGTGAGGCCCAGCCCGACGCCATCATCATTGCCGAAGGTGCCGTTCAGCACGGCGAGGGCGACGGTCGCCGCAAACGGCGGCGTCGGCGCCGCGGACGGAGCGGTAAAGAGCGAGCCGAGGAAACCGTAATAAACGTTGCCGCGCCGCCGCCGGCGGAAGCCGCCGCTGCGACCGGCGACGGTACGAGTCAGCAACGACGCCGCCGGCGACGCCGGCGCGGCCGAGGCGGCCGCGGTCAACGTCCCGGAGCGGTACCCGATCGGCACATCTTCGAGGTTGGACCAAACGGCGAGACCCATTCGACAGGCGTCACCGCACCGCCCGAGCCTTCGCGGGCCATCGTCACCCGCAGCGCTACGCCGCCGGCCGTAGAGCCCCCGCCGCCGAGTCTTTCGGCACTTGCCGAAGAAACGAAGCGGACCAAACCGGCGCGTCGCCGCCGGACCGCGCGCAGCGAAGTGGCGGGCGAACTGGAAGGCGCGGCGAGTCCGATCGCGCTTCCGGCTGCCGAAGCCAAGCGCCGGCGAACGCGCAAGACCGAGACGGCGGCCGCCAATAGCGAAGTTCCGGCCGACCCGAAACCCAAGCGAACGCGCGTCGCCCGCGCTGCGGCGGCCGCGGCGGACGGAGAAAAGAAAAAGCCGGCGCGCAAACGCGCGACGGCTTCTCGGAAGAAGTCGAGCTAACGCTGCGGCGTTAGCCGCCGTTCTCTTGCGTCGCGTGCGCGAGGCGATCGTCGAGATATTGGATCGCGCGCGTCAGCTGCTCGTCCTTCGCCGGGGTTCCGAACTGCGGATGCTTGTTCTCGGTAATGACGATGTCGGGCGTAATGCCGAGGTGGTTGATGTCGCGATTGCGCGGCGTGAGATAGCGCGCCGTCGTTACTTTGACGGCGCTCCCGTCGGGAAGCGGATAGATCGTCTGCACGACGCCTTTCCCGAAGGTCTTCGTCCCGACGATCGCGCCGACGCTGCTGTCTTGAATCGCGCCCGAGGTGATCTCGGAGGCCGAGGCCGTGTAACCGTTCACGAGCACGGCCAACGGCAGGGGTGGGATCGCCGTATTATCGGCGTCGAGTGTAGTGATGTTCGAAGCGCGCGACTCCACCGAAACGATCGGCCCGCTCGGAATGAACTTCGAGCTCACCGCAACGGCCGCTTCGAGATAGCCGCCGCCGTTGTCGCGCAGATCGAGCACGATGGCGCGGGCGCCCTCGCGCTGCAAGCGGTCGAGAGCCGCGGCCAGCTCGTTACCGGTCTCTTTGCCGAAGACGGTGAGCGCAACGTAGCCGATCTTGTTCGGAAGCATCTTCTCATAGACGCTGAGTTGATGAATCTTGGCTCGAGTGATTATGAGCGGCGCCGCCAGCGTCGCGCCGTCGCGACTGAGCGTGAGGGTTACGCGGGTGCCTTCCTTACCGCGCAGTTTGCCGCTGGCCTGCGGCAGGCTCATTCCCTTGGTCGAAAGGCCATCGATGGTCGTAATGAGGTCGTCTTGCTCGATGCCCGCCTTATCTGCCGGACCGTCGGGCACGATGTTCTCGACCGAGATGAACTTGGTTTTATCGTCGACTTGAATGACGATACCGGTTCCGCCGAAATCGGAGCCGTCGAGTCCGGCGTTGAGTCCGGCATACTCTTTTGGCGTCAAGAAGACGGTGTAACGGTCGTTGACGCTGTGCATGATGCCGTCAAGCGCTATGTAACTCAGATCGTGCAGCGACAGCTTATGGTTCGATCCCGCCGCGGCAACTTCGATCTCGTGATCGATGGCGTGCACGTTGTTGGCCGGAGCTCCGGCGCGCATGGCGGGAAGCGAAGCGTGCTTGACGCCGGCCGTGCGCATCGCCGCGAGCAGCTGCGCCCGCACCGCGTCTAGGACGATCTGTGGTTCGACCTTCTGATAGAAGTTGTCGGTGAGATAGGTATAGCTGGTGGCGATTTCACCAGCATCCGTGGCCGATAACCTGCCTTGGGCCGCCGAGACCGGAAAATGCAGGAGGAGCAGCGCGAATGCGCCGGTCAGAAGAAGCGAAAAAGAGCGTTTCATACCTTACAAATCAACGTATGGCGGTGCGTAAACGTGCCTTGGCCGCGGCCAACTGTTTGTCGGCCGGGGTGTCCATCAGCGACGGGTTTGGGTCTTGTTCGACGACGATGTCGGGTTGGATGCCGTGGTGCTGGATATCGCGCCCGGCCGGCGTCAGGTAGCGCGCCGTGGTGATTTTGAGCGCACCCTGGTCGGGAAGCGGGAAGATGCTCTGGACGACGCCCTTACCGAAGGTGCGGGTGCCGACGAGCGTCGCGAGGTGATAATCTTGCAGCGCGCCGGCGGTAATCTCCGAGGCGCTGGCGGTGTACTTATTCACGAGAATCACCAGGGGATGCAGGCCGCCGATGGCATCTCCGAGCGCCTCCTCGCTGGTGCGCTGGCCGTCGCGGCGGATAGTGGAGACGATCGTTCCCTGCGGTATGAAGAGGCTTGAGATGGAGACCGCGGCATCGAGCAGGCCGCCGCCGTTGTCGCGCAGGTCCAGGATGTAGGCCTTCGCGCCCTTGGCGTGGCCGTCGAGCAGTGCCGACCGAACTTCGTCGCCGGAGGTCGTGCCGAAATCGGAGAGGCGCACGTAGTCGATGCCGTCCTCGATCTTGGCGCGGACCGTCGGAACGTGGATGATCTCGCGCACGATCGCGTAGGAGCGCTCTTTGGAAGGCGCGTTATACGGGTGCGCGCGCAAGCGAACCATCGAACCCGCTTCGCCACGAATCATCTGCTCGACGCGGTCGATCGGGACGCTGCGCACGGGCTTACCGTCAACCGAATCGACGACCTCGCCCGGCTTCATCCCGGCGCGCGCGGCGGGCAGAGCCTCGATCGGCTGCACGACGATACGGCCGTCCTTAAGCTGATAGATGTAGACGCCGATGCCGCCGAAATTTCCACCCGAGAGCGATTCGTTGAGCCCGCGGATCTCGCGCGGCGAAAGATAGACCGTGTACGGATCACGCACCGAGCCCATGATGCCGCGCAGCGCTGCGTCGGCGAGATCGTCGCGGCCGTTCGGTCCGACATCCGAGGCGTAATGTTGCTGTGCGAAGGCAAGGATCTCGGCGGCGCGCTCGCCATCCGAGCGCGCGTTGCCGCTGGCCATCGCCGTGGGGAGGGTCGCGTTTCCGACCTTCTTGGAATCGAGCAAGGTGCGCAGCGCCGTCACTTCTCCGGCAATCGGCGTCTGCGGCGAGATCGGCTTATAGAACGCGTTCTCGAGCCGGCGCAGCGCCAGGTCCGCCATCGCGGAACCCGGAGCGTCGTGGGTGGCGAAGAGATCGCTCAGATCTCCCGTCGTCGCCACCTCCATCACCGATTGGCCCGCGATGGTTCCCGGACGGTATCCAAGATAAAGCGCCGCGGCAGCCGCGATAGCGACGACGACGAAGACGGTAAGGAGAAAGCGCATCGGACGGGTCAATCTTATCCTCTCGTATCAAATACCCGGCTTGGCCGGCGATTAGTTTCTCGCCGGCAGCGTACTCGCTAAGTCTTAATGAATGCGGGGGGCCGGGTCAACGGGTTTCCCGGCAATTCTCACCTCGAAGTGGAGGTGGGGGCCGGTCGACTGGCCGGTTGAGCCAACCGCTCCGATGGCTTGACCCCGCGTAACGCTCTGGCCGTTGGAGACGTAAATGGCCGAGAGGTGGCCGTAGCCGGTCGAGTACCCGCCGCCGTGATCGATCAGGACGTAGTTGCCGTACCCACCGTACCATTGCGCCATGATGACCGTCCCGCCGGCCGCAGCAGTGACTGTGGTACCGGTGGGGGCGGCGATGTCGAGCCCCGGGTGAAACTCGGGCGATCCTCCGAAAGGGTTCGAGCGCCAGCCGAAGGGCGACGTGATCGTTCCGGTCACCGGCCAAGAGAAAAGGCCGCTCGCTCCAGAGTCGCCGACGATTCCGGCGGCGCGCCGCGCCGCGGCAATTTCGCGTTCGCGCTGTACGATCAACGCTTCGAGCGCGGCCTCTTCGGCGGCCGAAAGATTTTCGATCTGGGCTACCTCATCGGCCACGCTGCGCCGGCGGACCGCCGCCAGCTGCACTAAGTTTTGGCGTTCGTTGTCCAGCGAGTCGAGCTGGCTGCGCGCCTCTTCCTGCGCCTGCTCTTCCTGCTGCAGCTGCATGCGGGTGCGCTCCAAATCCGCTTCCACGGAGGCCACGCGCGCCTCGGCCACCTTGCGGGCGCGAACGGCGCGTTGGTTGGCGGCAATCAGCAGTCGCAAATCCTCCCAGCGCTCGACGAACTCGCTGAACGAACGCGCGGCAATCAACGCGTCGACGTATGTTAGATCGCCGTATTCGTAGATGTCGACGAGCCGCCGCTTGAGCGCCGCGTCGTGCAAGCGAAGCGAACGGCGCGCCGCGTCGAGCTGAACGGTGTTCCAGGCGATCTTCCGCTGGGTCCAATCGGCTTGTCCTTGGAGGGAACCGATGTGGGCGTTGATTCGGCCGATGGCCGCCTCGGTCTCGTCGAGCTGGTGCTGTAGATCTTGATAGTGCAGCGTCGCGGTGTTGAGCTCGACGCGCTTGGCGTGCAGTCGAGCGTGGATCTGCTGCGCTTTGGCGCGCTCCGACTGGATGCGCTGCTCGAGCGCGGAGCCTCTCGCGCCGCCCAGCGCCGGAAGCAGCGATAGGGCGACGAACGCGGCAGAGATCCGCAGCGTCACGTTCGCAGGTGGCGTCCGACGGAGATCCACGAAGCCACGATTCCAATGGTTGCACCGACGGCAACGAGCTCGCCGGCGAGAATACGGACGTCGAGCGGGGCCGCGGCAAGCTGTGCCCACGGAAGCGCTTCGAGGAGTCGAGGCCAAAGCGTCGCCCGCGCGGCGGCGAGAAGCCCGACCGCGACCAGCGCTCCGAACGCCCCGGCGAGCATTCCCTCGCAAATGAACGGCAGCCGAATGTACGTGTTGGTCGCACCCACCAACTGCATGATGGCGATCTCACGCCGCCGCGCGAAGACGGTCAGGCGGATCGTGTTCGAGATGATGATTCCGGCTACGGCAAAAAAGACGACGATCACGCCGATTCCGACACGTCGAAGCACCGCACCCAGCTGCAAGAGGCGCGCGACGATCTTCTGGCCGTACACGACGTTGTCGACGCCGCTGAGGCGGCGCACGCCGGCCGCCACCGCCGGAACGTCGTCGGTTTGGCGCACCTTGATGCGAAACTTATCGGGCAACGGATTCTCGGTGAGCAACGCCGTGTCGATGGTACCTTTGGTGCGGGCACGCAGTTCGGCGAGCGCCTGCGCGCGAGGAATGAATCGTGCCGATGCAACGCGCGAATCCTGCGCCAAATAGCGCGCCACCGCGGAGACTTGCGGCTGCGTTACGTCGGAACGAAGATATGCGGATATCTCGATTTGGTCGAGCAGGCGTCCCCCGAGATCCGCGACCGCCGCGCGGACAAAAAGAAAGAGTCCGAGCAACACGATGGTAATGGCGACCGTGCCGATCGCGGTTATTTGCATGCCGGCGTTGCGCGAAAAATTGCGCAATACCTCACCCAGAAAGAACTTGAGTTTGCCCCAGTCCAAGATAGTAGTAGCCCCGTTCCTCGTCGGCAGTGATGCGCCCGTCGTCCAAGCGCACGACTCGCCGCCGCATGCGATCGACGACGGCTTGATTGTGCGTGGCGACGACGACGGTCGTCCCTTTGAGATTGATGCGCAGCAGCAGTGCGGTGATCTCGGTCGTGTTGGCCGGGTCCAGGTTCCCCGTCGGCTCGTCGCAGAGCAAGAGCTTCGGATTGTTGACAAGCGCGCGAGCGATTGCGGTGCGCTGCTGCTCGCCGCCGGAGAGCTCCCCTGGGTACATCCGGCTCTTGTGCGAGAGTCCGACCAGGTCGAGCACTCGCGGCACTTGGCGCATCACGTCGCGGGTATGAGCGCCCGTCACCTGCATGGCGAACGCGACGTTCTCCCAGACGGTCTTGTCGACGAGCAGTTTGAAATCTTGAAAGACGACCCCGAGGTGGCGCCGTAGGGCAGGAACGCGGTTGCGCCGCAGACGGTCGACGCGGATTCCGTCGACCGCGATCTCTCCGTTGGTAGATCGTACTTCCCGGTAGAGCAGGCGAAGCAGACTCGACTTTCCGGTGCCCGAATCGCCAACGAGGAACACGAACTCGCCCTTAGCGATTTCGAGACTGACGTTGTCGAGGGCGCGGACTCCGTTGGGATATACGAGCGAAACACCGCGGAGGGAGATCATCGCTGGCAGAGGGGTTTTCCGAAAGGTCCGGCCTATACCTTTGCCATGGACTTCGATTTAACGGACGAGCAGCGGGCCATCCAGAGCCTCGCGCGCGAGTTTGCGCAAGACGAGGTCAAGCCGCGCGCCGAGGAGATGGACCGCGAGGAGCGCTTTCCGTACGAGCTCGTCGCGAAGATGGCCGAACTGGGGTTCATGGGTCTTCCGTTTCCGGAAGAGTACGGCGGTGCGGGCGCCGATACTGTAAGCTACGCGCTGGCGGTAATGGAGATCGCGCGTGCCGACGCTTCCACCGCGATCACGATGGCCGCGCACGTCTCGTTGGGAGCGACGCCGTTCTATCTTTTCGGAACGGAGGAGCAGAAACAGAAGTACCTCGTGCCGCTTGCGCGCGGCGAGAAGCTCTGGGGATTCGGGTTGACCGAACCCAACGCGGGCAGCGACGCAGGCAACGTGCAGACCCGGGCCGATCTGCGCGACGGTAAGTGGGTCGTCAATGGGACCAAGGCCTTCATTACCAACTCCGGCACCGACATCACCGGAGGAACGACGATTACGGCCGTTACCGGAACGCGCCCCGACGGCTCGCGGGAGATATCGAACATCATCGTTCCTCAAGAGACGCCCGGATTCTCCCGCAGCCGCAAGTATCGCAAAATGGGATGGCGGGCCTCCGATACGCGCGAGCTTGCGTTCGTAGATGCCGCCGTTGCGGAAGAGAACCTGCTCGGCGGACGCGGCGAGGGGTATCGCCAGTTTCTCTCTATCCTCGATGGCGGACGCATCTCCGTTGCCGCGCTCTCAATCGGCCTTGCTCTGGGGGCCTACGACGAAGCCCTAGCCTACTCGAAAGAGCGCCACGCGTTCGGCAAACCGATCAGCAAGTTTCAGGCGATATCGTTCAAGCTCGTCGACATGATCACGCAAATCGAGCACGCCAAGCTGATGATGCTTCGCGCCGCGTGGGAAAAAGATCGCGGACGTGATTACGTCGCCGCGGCGAGCTTCGCCAAGCTCTTTGCCGGCGAGCTCTCGCATCGCGTCGTCAACGATGCGCTGCAAATTCACGGCGGGTACGGTTTCATGGACGAGTATCCGATCTCGCGCATGTACCGAGATCAGAAGATCAACGAGATCGGTGAGGGCACCAACGAAGTTCAGCGTCTAATTCTGGCGCGCCTGATGGGTCTCTAAAGGGGCGACGGCCGCGCCGTGGATGCCGACCAGCTCTTCGCCGGCTCTTCGGTCGCCGTTTCGTTGCTGGCGCTCGGGCTCTCGACGGTGCTGCTGACGCGTCAAAACAAACAGATCGAACACGAACGCAACGCCAATGCGATTCTGGACGCGATCGGAAGGCTTACCGCGCCGGAGATCGTCGCGGCGTTCGCGCAACTCGAGTCGATCGGCGATCGCTTCCCCGACGACGACAGCGTGCGCCGCAAATTCGATGGCTCGGACGACGACCACGCGCTCGTGCTCGTAGCCCAGTACGTCGAGACGGTAGCGTGCTTGGCGCGGCGCCGCGTTCTCGACGCATCGCTGCTCGTCGACGCGGTCGGCTTCATGCTGCGCACGCGCTGGAGTTCGATCCTTCCGTTCGTGGAACGCCTGCGCCGGGTTCGCGGCAACGAGTATCTCTTCGAAAACTTCGAGTGGCTGGCGACGTTCAGCACGTGGTGGAAGGACACGCCTCGGCCGCGCGGCGACCGGAACTACGATCCGAAGCAGTTCGGGGACGTTACGTTCAAGGTGTGAGCCCGGTGGCGCCGTCCTTTTGGTGGAGTTCGGCGCAGTCCAACGGCCCGCTGTAGACCACCGTGCTGCGCTGATTCCGCCCGATCGTGACCACCAAGTGTGAGGCGAGCGGCGAGTGGAACCCCCGCGCCAGCACGAAGGCCGTTCCGCGCGGCCCCTTGACGGTGAAGGTAATGCGTTCGGTATCTTCGCCGTTGTCCATCGATGTAGAGCCGGCAGTGAGCCCCTGCTGCTCGATCGGGGTGCCGAGCATGCGGGCCGTGGCGGGGCTGCGGCGGACGGCGGCGAGACCACAGACGTGGGCGTCGGCACGGTCCATGACGTGAAGCAGCGTCAAAGCCGTTACTGCGACCATTGCGACGGCAGCGAGAATGACGGCGACGCCGAGAGCTACGAGAATCCAAATCAAGCGTGGCACGATTCGGGGGCGCGGTGCTGCAGGCTCCACGCAACTATGATAGCAAAGCAAGAGCATTATGAGGATTCGTCTTTTGGTTCTGGCCGCCGTCGCCGCGGCGGCCCTCACGGTTCCGGCACTCGCCGCACTCTCGACCGGCGGCAAGGCCCCGGCGTTCACCCTCCAGGCCAGCCAGGGCGGTAAGGTCTTCACCTTTACCCTTACCGATGCGCTCAAGCAGGGACCGGTGGTGTTATATTTCTATCCTGCGGCGTTCACCACGGGGTGCACGATCGAAGCCCACGAGTTTGCCGATGCGATCGATCAGTACCACGCGCTGGGAGCGACGGTGATCGGCGTCTCGCACGATCCGATAGACAAGCTGCAGAAGTTTTCCGTCAGCGAGTGCCGCAGCAAGTTCGCCGTTGCGGCCGATACCGATCAAACCGTGATGAAAGAGTACGACGTGGTTTTACCACAGCATCCGGAATACGCCAATCGCACGTCGTACGTCATCGTGCCCAACGGTACGATCATCTACGAGTACACGAGCCTCGATCCGACGCAGCACGTCTCCAATACGCTGACCGCGCTGCGCGCCTGGAAGGCCGACCAGGCGCACTAGGAGTCTCGCCGGCTTAAACGGCGTCGTCGTTGGCGAAGAGTTGCTGCGAGCGCGGCAGCCGTTTGGACTGCGTTCCGGTGTCGAGCGCGGTAATGGCGCGGGGCACGACGTCGATCGGCGGAATCTCGGCCAGCGCGTCGCTGCCGAGCGAAGCTTCGTCCTTGAGCCGCCGTCCCTGCGGAAGCAGCTTGGTCTCGTAAGAACCGACGGCGGCGTTGAAAGCGTTGACCGAACGTTCGAGGTGCTTGCGCATCTCTGCCAGATGCTCGGAGAACTTGCAAGCCCGCTCGTAGAGGACCCGTCCCATGTCGGCGATGCGCTTGGCGTTTTCTTCCTGACGCAGCGCTTGCCAACCCATGGCGAAGCTTCGCAGCAGCGTTACCAGCGTCAGCGGACCGCTGATCAGCACGCCCTTGTCGAGCGCGTACTCAATGAGCGCCGGATCCTCGGTGCAGGCGTAGCTGAGAAAGGCTTCGCCGGCGACGAACATCACGACGTAGTCGGCCGAACCCTTTGCCGTTTGGTAGCCTCGCCGGGCCAGCGCGTCCACGTGATCGCGTAGCGCGCGAGCGTGCTGCTTCACCAGCGCCAGGCGCGCCTTATCGTCGGCAGACTCTAGGGCAGCCTGCAGCGAATCGGTTGGGGCCTTGGCGTCGACGAAGACGCGGCGGTCGCCGGGAAGATTGATCGTCATATCCGGACGCACGCGCACCTGATCGAGTGCGACCGACTGTTGTTCGGTGAAGTCGCAGTGCGGCAGCATGCCGGCTTTCTCGACGACGTTGCGGAGCTGCATCTCACCCCAGCGTCCGCGCGAGGCTGGGTTGCGCAGCGCGGTGACGAGCGTAGACGTCTGCGTGGTTAATCCGACGGCAGCGCTCTCGAGTTTTTCCGCGCGCCCCAAGAGCTGATCGATCTGCTCGCGCAGGCTGCCCGCATCGCGTTGACGAGCGGCCTCGAGATGGGCGAGCAGACGGTCGAACTCGCCGAGTTTCTGGGTCATCGGTGAAACGAGCTCGCCGACGCGCTCGCTCGCGCGTGCCGCGGTGGTTTCGCGCAGCTCGTTCTTAGCGCGTTCCAGCAACGCCTCGACGCTCTTTTCGCCGGCGATTTGGGTCTGCTCGAGCCGAGCTCGCAGCGATGCGCTCTCGGTTCGGGCAACGAGCCATACGATCAGCGCGCCGAGCGCGCCGCCGAGAAGAAAGACGCCGACGACGTCCCAAACGATCACGTGATTGCGCCCGCCAAATATTTGTTGAAGAACGCAATCGTACGCGCCCATGCGTCGGCAGCGGCCGCGGGCACGTACGACGGCCGGTCTTCGTCGAAGAAGGCGTGTCCGGCGTCGTCGTAGACACGAAAGTCGTGCGGCACGGTCAGGGCTTCCGCAAAGGTGCGAACCGAGTCGGCCGGGATACTCGCGTCGCGGCCGCCGTAACTGCCGCAGACGGGCGTCGCGATGGTTTTCGGATCCACGCTTTCAACGGCGCCGTAAAACGGAGCTGCCGCGGCAAAGAGCGTGCCGTCTTGGGCGATCTCGTTGAGGACGATCCTCCCACCCATGCAGAATCCCATGATTCCCAGTTTGGTCCCGGAGAACTTGGCTTTGAGCCAATCGGCAGCCGCAACGATCTCGGCGTGCTCTTGCGCGCGATCCAAGCGCTTGGCATACGGCCTGAAGATTGAAAAATCGGAGGCGCCATCACCGTCTGGTGCGCCCATGCCGGCATATAAATCCGGGGCGATCGAGGCGAAGCCCGTCGCCGCCATCCGGCGGACGACGCTGCGGATCGACTTGTCGACACCCCAGATGTGCATGATGACGACGACCGACCCGGCCGGCGGTCCGGCGCGCGACGGCCACGCGGCGTACGCGGGAACGCTCGTCTGACCGGCCTGCAGCGTAACGCGCTGGACGTCGATCGCCGGATCGTCCTCCGGCACGTCCGGCAAAGAGCTTCGCGGAGCGTCGCCCACCGCGCCGGTCGTCGCCGCAACCGTTGCGGCGGCTGAGATGCCTACAAAGAAGCGGCGGCTGAATCGTTCGGAGGGGGTTTGTGTCGGGTCGATCTCCGGCGCAGACATGTCACGGCAAATCTTGCCCGCAGCGCGCGACGAATCCTCGAACGTCTGTTTGCGGCATACCAAGCTTCCTCTCGCTCTGGCGCGGCAGCGACTTGCCGCCGTGCGTAGTCGTAGGCCCCCGGCCCGCTAAAAGATAAGATGAAACCTGTTTTGGAAACGAGCACGATCAGCGTCACGCTTCCGGAGATGGGAGAATCCGTCACCGAAGGCTCCATCGTCGAGTGGCGCCGCAAGCCCGGCGAGTTCGTCGCCGAAGGCGACCCGCTCGTTGAAGTAACGACCGACAAAGTCGACGTTGAAGTACCGGCAACGGCCTCGGGCGTGCTGACGCAAATCCTCGCGCACGAGGGCGACACCGTTGCGGTCGGCGCCGTTCTGGCCGAGATCGACACCTCGAAAAAAGACGGCGCGGGCGCAACGCCCCCTTCGGCCGGCAACGGCGCGGCGAAAGCCGCGACTCCGAAGCCTCAAGCGCCGGCAGCGCCTCCGCTGGGACGCGGCGAGCAGGTTGCCGACTATCAAGCCGAACGCGCGGCGCAGCGGCTCGACGTCGATCTTGCCCGCGTGCGCGGTTCGGGTCCGAACGGGCTGATTTTACGCTCCGACGTGATGGCTGCGGCGGAGACCGCGCGCCGCCGGCCCTCCGGCCCGGCTCCTCTGCCGGCTCAGTACATTCCGCCCGGTGCGACGGTAACGCCGCTGCGCGGCCCGGCGGCTGCGCTCACCGGTTACATGGAGCAGAGTTTGACCATCCCGACCGCGACGAGTTTCCGCGGCATCGCCGTCGACGTGCTCGACGCGCGCCGCAAGGAGCTCAATGGCGCGGTAAAGGCGGCCGGCCGCAACGAGCGGATCTCGTTCACGCACCTCATTGCTTACGCGCTCGTACTTGCCGCGCGCGAGATGCCGTTCATCACGTATTCGTTTCGCCGCGACGACGACGGCAAGCCGGCTCGCCTCGAGCCGGGCATTCATCTCGGTCTCGCCGTCGACAGCGAACGCAAGGACGGTTCGCGATTTCTCGTCGTACCCGTCATCCGCGACGCCGGTTCCTTAGACTTTGCCGCGTTTCGCGCGAAATACGAAGAGCTCGTTGCGGCGGCACGCGAGAACCGGCTTACGGCAGACGATCTACAAGGCGCCTCGTTTACGCTGACCAATCCCGGCGGCATCGGGACTGCGGCCTCGGTGCCGCGATTGATGGCCGGGCAGGGCGCGATCCTCGCGACGGGTGCCATCGGGTATCCCGCCGGTTTCGGCGCGGCCAACGAACAGTCGCTGCGTCTGCTCGGCGTTTCCCGCGTGATGCAAATCACCAGCACCTACGACCACCGCGTAATTCAAGGCGCACAATCCGGCGAATATCTTCGTCGCGTCGACGAGCTCTTACAGGGCGCCGACGCTTTCTTCGAATCGGTCTTCTCGTCGCTCGGGTTACAGGCGTCACCGGTTCCGCAAGTCGCGCTGGCGACGGTCGGCACCGAAACAAAGCCCTCCGACGAGATGCTGCGAGCCGTCGCGGCCGGCATGGCGATCGTATCGGCGTACCGGCGACACGGACATTTGGCCGCCAACCTCGATCCGCTCGGCGCCGAACCGGTCGGCGATTCTTCGCTCGAGCCGCAGACCTACGGTTTGACGCCGGCGCTGCAGAGCGCGATACCGGCGTCGGTTTTGCGCGTCAAAGTTCCCGGCACCACGTTGGCCGAAGTTTTGCCCCGGCTGCGCGAGACGTACAGCTCGACGATTGCTTACGAGATCGAGCACATCTCCAACGCCAACGAGCGCGTCTGGTTGCGCGACTACATCGAATCGGGCCGTAATAAGGTCAAACACTCTCCGCAACGCCAGATCGAGTTTCTCTCCCGGCTGACGCGCGTCGAGGCCTTCGATCGCTACGTTCGCAAGACGTTCCTGGGGCAGAAAACGTTCTCGGGCGAGGGACTCGACGTCATGGTTCCGATGCTCGAAGAGATGCTCGATATGCTTGCCGACGACGGCGTGGCGCACGCCGTGCTGGGAATGGCGCATCGCGGGCGCCTCAACGTTATCGCTCACGTCGTCAACGCGCCCTACGAAGAGGTGATGACGGAGTTCGAGGCGGCGCAGTATCGCGGTCGGCTCGGCGACGACGACGTGATGGGCGACGTAAAATACCATCACGGTTCGACCGGAACGTTCACGACCGCAAAGGGCAAGGCGATCGACGTGACGCTAGCCCACAACCCCAGTCATTTGGAAGCCGTGGATCCGGTCGTCGAAGGCAGCGCGCGGGCGTTGCAGACCGATCACTCGCACGGGGTACCGGAACGCGACGCCAAACGCGCCGTTCCGATTTTGATTCACGGCGACGCGGCCTTTACCGGCCAGGGCATCGTCTCGGAAGTCTTCAACATGCAGTCGCTGCCCGGTTACGAAACCGGCGGGACGCTGCATCTCATCGCCAACAATCAAGTTGGATTCACGACCGATACCGGCGACGCGCGTTCGACGCGCTACGCCTCGGACCTCGCCAAAGGCTTCGACGTTCCGATCGTTCACGTCAACGCCGACGACGTCGACGCGTGTATCGCCGCCGTGCATCTGGCGGTCGACTTCCGCCGCGCGTTCGGGCGCGACACGCTCATCGACCTCATCGGTTACCGGCGCTTCGGTCACAACGAACAGGACGAGCCGGCATACACCCAGCCGCAGATGGCCGAGCGGATTAAAAACCATCCGACGGTTCGCGAGCTCTTCGCCAACAAGCTGGTCAATCAAGGCATTATCACGGCGGAGCAATCGCAGGCGATGGTCGACGAGTCGGCCGAGCGCCTGCAAGAGGCGCGCCGCGCGGTCAAAGGCGCGCTCGCATCGCACATTACCGGCCGTAAGCTCTCCGGCAGCAACACCTTCGACGGTACCGTTCTGCCGCAGGTGGATCGCGGGCAACTCGAGGCGTGGAGCGACGAGCTCGTCGCCGTGCCACAGGGCTTCGGGCTCAATCGCAAGCTCCGCGCGCAGTTCGAGCGCCGCGCCGCAACCGTCGCGGAGAAGGGCATCGTCGATTGGGGAACGGCCGAGTCGCTGGCTTTTGCCTCGCTGCTGACGAGCGGAACGCCGATCCGCCTCACCGGCCAGGACACCGAACGTGGAACGTTCAGCCATCGCCACGCCGTCTACCACGACGTCGGCGCGCGCAATATTTGGATTCCGCTCCAGCACATCGCCGAGCACCAGGCGTCGTTTGAAATCCGAAACAGCCCACTCTCCGAATACGCCTGCGTGGGATTCGAGTACGGGTACTCGACGCAGCAATCTGAAGCGCTGGTTCTCTGGGAGGCGCAGTACGGCGACTTCTTCAACGGCGCGCAGATCATCGCCGATCAATTCATCGCTGCGGGGCAAGCGAAATGGGGGCAGACCTCCCGCTTGACCCTGCTTCTTCCCCACGCCTATGAAGGCGCCGGCCCGGAACACTCCAGCGCCCGTCCGGAGCGGTTTCTCCAACTCGTCGCTGAGGGTAATCTGCGGGTCGCGGCGCCGTCGATTGCGAGCAACTATTATCACTTGCTGCGGACGCAGGCACGCTCGCCGATCGCCGTGCCGCTGGTCGTTTTGACCCCGAAGTCGTTGCTGCGCGCCGAGAGCGCGGCCGGACGCCTCGACGAGATGGCCGGAGGCTCGTTCGCGCCGGTGATCGACGACCCGCGCGTGACCGATCGCGAGCGCATCGAGCGCTTGATTTTATGCAGCGGCAAGATCTATCACGACCTCGTGGCGCACGTGTCGTACGCTTCGCTGCAGCGCACGGCAATCGCGCGCATCGAGTTGCTCGCGCCGCTGCCGGTCGGCGAGATAAATCGCGTAATCTCCGGCTATCCCAAGCTCAAGAAGATCCTGTGGGTGCAAGAAGAGCCGAAGAACATGGGTGCGCGCGCCTTCGTCCGCCGCCGCCTGCTCGAAGGCAAGCGCGACGGATTCGATATCGAGTATATCGGCCGCGGCTATCGCGCCAGCCCCAGCGAAGGATACGCGGGCCAGCACGCGGTCGAGCAAGACCGCATTCTGGCTGCCGCGCTTTCCGAGTAAGTTTAGACCAGGTTCTTCTCCGCGAACATTCGCTCGAGCAGTTCCTCGATGGTTGCTGCGTCTACGAAAAGTCCTCGCGTGTGCGGACCGATGAAGCCTTCGCGAACCATCGTGTCGAAGAGCTTCAAGAGTGCGTCGTAGTAGCCGCGATAGTTGAGCAGGCCGATCGGCTTATCGTGAATTCGAAGCTGCTGCCAGGTCAAAACCTCGCAAAACTCGTCCATCGTTCCAAAGCCGCCCGGGAGCGCGATGAAGCCGTCGCTGAGCTCGGCCATCAGAGCCTTACGCTCGTGCATGGTGGTGACGACGTGAAGCTCGCTCAAGTTTGGATGCGCCACTTCCGTTCGTGCCAGCGATTGCGGAATAACGCCGACGATTTCGCCGCCGGCGGCGAGCGCCGCGTCGGCCACGACGCCCATCAAGCCGATGCTGCCGCCTCCGTAAACGATTCCGTAACCGGCGCGCACCAGGCGCTCGGCAATCTCGCGCGCCATGTGCGCGTACGACGGGTCGTTGCCCAGGTGCGAGCCGCAGAAGACGCAGATTTTTTTCATTCCCGTATGCGCTTGGTCGGCGCGCTCGGGGGCGCCTGCCGGTGACGATCTGGATCTGGGCCGCGGTAGAGTTCGCGGTTCTCGCCGCGCTCGCCATCGTGCGCGCAAAGCTTTGGACCTACGGTTCGGATACCGGAACGTTTGCGCAGATCGTCGCCGATGCTTTTCACGGAATGCGCAACGGGGTCGAGTCGGGGTCGCATTTTCGCTACCATTGGTCGCCGTCGCTGGTCTTGCTTTGGCCGTTGGTGGCCGCGACCGGTAGCGCGCTAGCGCTTCAACTGCTGCAAGCGGCCGCAACGGCGGCCTGCGGTCCTCTGGTAAGCTCGATCGCGCGACCCTACGCCGGCGAACGCGCCGCATTCGCGCTCGGCGCGTTGGCGCTCGTCTATCCACCGCTGCTTGCGCTGGGCTTCGACGAGTTCCACGAGCTCGGTCTCTTCGCGCCGCTGGTGCTGGCGCTCTTCGCGTTTGCCGATCGAGGAAGGTGGATCGCCTTTGCCGTCTGTGCCGCCGTTACGCTGGGACTGCGCGAGGATGCCGCATTGACGTTGGGATTCTTCGGCATCGCCTTGCTGTGCATCGGATTGCGCCCAAATGCGAGCGGAAAAGGATTGCTCGACGGTGGCGCGCCCGCGCCCGGTGCGCTGCGTGTTGCCGGCGCCGGTTTGACGCTTGCCGCGGCCGCGTCGTTGGTCGTCTACTATGCATTCGTCGCGCCGCGTCTGGGCGGCTGGCGGCCGAGCCATTTTTACGTTTACCCGTTCGCTAACGGACCGGCGGCGCTCATCGTTGCGCCGCTGACGCATCCACTGGAGTTCGCGCGTTCGATCTTTACGTTCGGTCGTTTAACCTACGTGCTCGAAGCGCTCGTGCCGCTGGCGTTTCTACCGCTGCGTTCGCGCTGGTCGCTGGTCGCACTCCCCGGTGCGGCCGTCGTTCTCCTGGCCAACTCCGGTTACGTGTGGCGAATGGGCGACCACTATGCCGCGCTTTGGATTCCATGGCTGTTGGTGGCGACCGTCGCCGGCGTAACGAAGATTCTACGCCGCGCCGGAGCGCGCGCCGCGTCGCGATGGACGGTCGCGGCGGCCGTACTCTGCGCCGTTTTCCTGATTGCGTTCGATCCAATGCATCCGCTCCATTATCTTCATCCGTACTATCACGATCTCGTAAGTGCGCGGCGCGCGCTCGACTGCGTGCCGAAGGACGCGCCGCTGGCCACCTACGACGAATGGTTCTCGGCCGTCGCAGCGAGGCGGCCCAATGCCACGATCGACCGCACCCGCGGCATAGAATATCTCGTCTACGCGACCGACTTCACGACCAATAGCGATCAAGCGCGTTTAGCGCCGGCAGTAGCGGTCGCCGTCGCCCGCGGAGAGTACCGCGTCGTCTGCCGTTTCGGCAGCGTCGAGGCGTACGAAGCAACCGATGCCCGCTAATCGCCCGATCGGAGGACCGGGGCGCTGGACGACGCTGCGCTCGCTGTTTCCAGTACCGTTTCGTCGCTTCCCGGCCTTTCTGCGAGCGACGACCGAGCGGTACGGAAACGTCTTCGCCTTTGCGCTGCCGTGGCGGTCGTACGTCTTCGTCAACGAGCCGGCGCTGATCAAAGAGCTGCTCGTTACGCAGCAGCACGCCTTCGTGAAGTCGCTCGGCACGCGCGTGTTGCGCCTTCTGCTCGGCGAAGGCTTGCTCACCAGCGAAGATCCGCTGCACCGGCGGATGCGGCGAGTCGTTCAGCCGGCCTTCCATCGCCGGCGAATCGCCGAATACGCTCGCGTTATGCAACGAGACGGATCCGACTTTGCCGCGCGGCTGCGTCCGGACGAAGAGTTCGACGCGCACGCCGCCATGACCGAGCTCACGCTGCGGATTGCCACACAGACGCTTTTCGGCAGCGACGAAAGCGAATCGGCCGGCGCCGTCGCCGACGCGCTGCGGCTCATGATGACCGAGTTTCCGGCGATGCTCACGCCCATCGGGGCGTTGCGCCAACGCCTTCCGTTGCGCAATACGCGACGTTTTTCGCGGGCTCGCAGCATGCTCGATGAGATCATCTATGCGTTGATCGCGCGCCGGCGTCGCGACGGCACCGATCGCGGCGACGCGCTCTCGATGCTTTTAGCTTCGGAGGGTGCCGGCGACCAACAGATTCGCGACGAGATCATGACGCTCTTCATGGCCGGGCACGAAACGACGGCCAACGCGCTGACGTGGGCGATCTATCTCTTGGCGCAGCATCCACGGGTCGACGAACGGGCGGCGAGCGCGGCGCGCAGCGGCGATGAGGAATACATCGGGCGCGTCGTTAAGGAAGTCTTGCGGCTCTACCCGCCCGCCTGGATTATCGGACGCGAGAGCGTGCGCGACGTAACGCTGAGCGATGGTTCGCCGATTCCGAGTGGAACCACGGTGTTTTCCTCGCCGCTGCTGCTGCATCGTCGCGCCGATCTTTTTGCCGAGCCGGATCGTTTCGATCCCGATCGGTGGTTAGGCCCCGAGCCGCCGCCGTTCGCGTACGTGCCGTTCGGGGGCGGCGCGCGCCGCTGCATCGGCGAAGAGTTTGCCCTTGCCGAAACGGCGATCGTGTTGCAGGCTCTTTTGCAGCGCTACCGGTTCGAGAGGGCGCCGGAGGGGCGAGTCGAGGTCGCGCCCTTGGTGACGTTGCGACCCGCCGGGCCGGTAAGGGTTATTGCTCGAACGCGGTGACGCTCTCGTCGGCCGCGGCCGGCTCGACGCGGCCGCCGAGATACTTTCCTAGAAAAGCTTCGACCGCAGCGTTGAAGCGGCGATTGTTCTCTGGGCGCGCAAAGCCGTGTCCCTCATCGGGGAAAACGATGTACTCGACCGGCTCGTTGTTTTTGCGCATCGCCGCAACGATTTGATCGCTCTCGCGCTTATTGACGCGGGGATCGTTGGCGCCTTGCCCGATGAGCAACGGAACTTTGATCTGATCGGCTTTGAAGAGCGGCGACTGCGAGTTGAGGAAGTCGACCGAGTCGCCCATGCGCATGGCGAACTCGGCTCGGCCGGTGGACCAGTACGGCGGAATGGACTGCAGCAGCGTGTTGAGGTTCGATGGGCCGACGATATCGACGCCGGCAGCGAACGCGTCGGGCGAGAACGTCACGCCGGCGAGAACCGCGTAGCCACCGTAGCTGCCGCCCATGATCGCGACCTTCGCCGGGTCGGCGTAGCCCTGTGCGACGGCCCAATTCTTGGCATCGAGGAGGTCTTGATGCATCGCGCCGGCCCACTGCCGGTTCCCGGCGTTGAGGAACGCTTTCCCGTAACCGGTCGAGCTCCGGAAGTTTACTTGCAGTACCGCGTAGCCGCGGTTTGCCAGCCACTGCACGTAACCGCTGTAGCCCCACGTGTCGCGCGCCCACGGCCCGCCGTGCACGAAGAGAACCATCGGGAGGTGCTTCGGTGCGACGCCTACGGGCAAGGTGAGATATCCGTGAATCGTTTGACCGTCGCCGGCCCGATACGAGATCGGCCGCATCGAAGCGAGCTGATAGTTGAGCAGCGCCGGGCGAGAAACGAATAGGAACGTGCCTCGCCGTGTGTTGCGGTCGTACGAGTGGTACGAGACCGGCCCGTTATCGACGAGGAAGGCAACGATGAGCCGCCGGCCATTGGCCGTGCTGCTGAGAAAGCTGATATCGCCGGCGTGGAGCTTGCGAAGCGCGGCGAAGTCGCGCTGATAGGCGGGGTCGAGCACGTCCCACTCGGTGCGGTCGCGCTGGAAGGAAACGGCAGCGAGCCGCCGGTTCTTGGCATCGACCAGCGGATTGCCGACGTCGTAGGTTGGGTCGGAAGCGACGACCGCGAACTGGTCGTTGCTCAAGTCGTAGCGCAGCAGCCGCGCCGAGTTGGCGTCGACGCTCGACGACACGTAGAGCGAGCGATTGTCGGCGCTAAAAGCAACGGGCGCGATCTGATCTTCCGGTGAGGCCTTGAGCAGCGTCTGCCAAGGTGCCGAGGCGTTGGTGCGCACGAGGATTTGCGTCGAGCCGTCTGGGTTGTTCTGCAGCGCCGCGCGCACCACGAGCCGGTTGTCCTCGGCCCAGCCGGCGACGCTTCCGGGGTTCTGCGTATCGAGTGTGGCGACGTCCGTTTGCAGATTCACGCGGTAGACGTCGAAGACGTCGGGATCGCGTTTGTTCGAGGTGACGAGAATTTCGTTGGGAAAGCGAGCGTCGACGTTTTCGATGTCGGAGCGCACTTTGTCGCCGAATGGGGTGAGATCCCTGGTCTCTTTCGTCGTGATGTCGGTCTGATAGACGCTAAAGTTCTCGTTACCACCCTTATCTTGTTCGTAGAGCACGTGCTGCGAATCGGGCTGCCACACGGCGTTACGAATCGGTCGCGCTGGATCGTGGGCGACGACGCGGTCGTCGCTCTTGCCGATCGTGCGGACCCAAATGGAGAGAACGCCGTTGGAAGGGGCGAGAAAGGCGAGCATCTTTCCGTTTGGCGAGATCGCCGGCGAGGCTTTCTGCGGATTGCCGAAGAGCACCGATCGCGGGATCAGCGGCGGGAGATCGGCGCGCGCCGCCGGGGGTGCGGAGGCGAATAGAACGGCGAGGCTCGTCGCCAGCAAGGCGGCGCGGAAC
>DATAPM010000430.1:0-1525 GCA_036265225.1 Vulcanimicrobiaceae bacterium | reverse complement strand
TGGCAGCACAAGCAGTCGGTACGGATTTACCCGTCTTGATCGCGGGCGCGGGGCCGACAGGCCTAGTACTGGCGCTGTGGCTGACGCATCTAGGCGTGCGGGTGCGGATCATCGACAAGACCGCTGACGCGGGCACGACTTCCCGCGCGCTCGCGGTGCAGGCTCGGACGCTTGAGTTGTATCACCAAGTCGGGGTCGCCGATATGGTGATCGCGGGGGGCGTAAAGATCGAGTACCTCAACTTCTGGGTACGGGGCAAACGCGCCGCCGGCGTCCCGCTGCATAACATCGGCGAGGGATTGAGCCCATACTCGTTCGCACTGGTTTTTCCGCAGGATGCCCACGAGCGATTGCTGATCGAGCAATTGAAGGCGCTCGGAGTGAGCGTCGAACGTCGTAGCGAGTTGCTACGTTTCGAGCAACACAAGGGTGGCGTGTGCGCAACGATCCGGCGAGCGGACGGCTCGGAAGAGCTGTGCCATGCTAGCTATCTCGCGGGATGCGACGGCGCGTCATCGACTGTCCGCGAAGCGCTGGGAATTGGTTTTCCAGGCGGTACGTATACAGGGCTATTCTACGTCGCCGACGTGGAGGCTAGCGGACCGCCGACCGATGATCAACTACATGTCGATCTGGAGGACGCCGATTTTGTATTAGTCTTTCCGCTCAAAGGGGAAGGCCGCCTGCGGCTGGTCGGAACCGTGCGCGACGTGCCGGACGGAAAACACGGCGAACTGACGTTTGACGATGTGAGTGGCAAAGCGATCAAGAACCTGAAACTCAATGTTGAGACCGTCAACTGGTTTTCGACTTACCGCGTTCATCACCGCGTGGCGCACCAGCTCCGCTCGGGTCGCGTATTCCTACTTGGAGATGCGGCCCACATCCACAGCCCCGTCGGTGGTCAGGGTATGAACACTGGCATCGGCGACGCCGTGAACTTGGCGTGGAAGCTCGCCGCCGTGCTTAAAGATGCCGCCGCCGACATTCTGCTCGATACCTACGAAGCGGAGCGAATTCCTTTCGCTAAGCGGCTGGTCGCCACTACCGATCGCGCCTTCACGATAGTGACCGCTCGCGCTTTCGTCGCCCAAATCATTCGCACGCGGATCGTGCCCGTGCTAGTTCCGTTGCTCTTTCGACTTCCGCCGGTGCGCCATTTCATGTTCCGAACGTTGTCACAGATCGGCATCCGCTATCGCAACAGCCCGCTGAGCGCGGGCGCGGCCGGGGCGGTCTGCGGCGGTGATCGGCTTCCTTGGGTCCAGACCCAACCAGGCGTCGATAACTTCGCACCGCTCACATCGCTGCAATGGCAGGTACACGTGTACGGCGAAGCACACTCTGGCTTGGCCGACGCCTGCGCCGAACTTCATCTACCGTTTTATCCATTCGCGTGGCAATCGCCGATGCGGGGCGCAGGCCTGAAACGCTCGGCGCTCTACTTAATCCGGCCGGACGGCTACATCGCGCTGGCAGACCGGCGCGGCGACCCGAAACGGCTGCGTGAATACATGAAAGCGAC
>DATAPM010000429.1:0-20411 GCA_036265225.1 Vulcanimicrobiaceae bacterium | reverse complement strand
TACGGCATACGCATGGACGCCGACGGGTTGATCGTCGCGGCGGCGACGGGCGTGCAATTGACGTGGATGGACGCCAAGGTCGGCGACTGGGTCGTCACGCCGCGGATGGGCAAACCGGTCGAGATTGCAGCGCTCTGGTATAACGCGCTCAAACGTCTTTCTTTGATGGCGCCGGTGGGGGGCGAGCTCGCCGGCGAGTACGCGGTCGTCGCGGAACGCGCGCGCGCAGGTTTCGGACGATTCTGGAACGCAAGCGCCGGTTATTGCTTCGACGTCATCGATGGCCCTGACGGCAACGACGCGACGTTGCGGCCGAATCAAATCTTCGCCGTTTCGCTGCCGAACTCACCGCTCTCGCCGGATCGGCAGCGCGCTGTCGTGGACATCTGCGCGGCGCAACTGCTGACGACCAACGGGTTGCGAACGCTGCCGCCGGCCGATCCGCGCTTCGTCCCGCGGTACGGTGGATCTCAACACGATCGCGATGGCGCTTACCATCAGGGAACCGTTTGGCCGTGGCTGCTCGGGCCGTTCGCCGTAGCGCACGCGCGCGCCCACGGCGATGCTGCGGTAGCTCACTCGTTTTTGAACCGGCTCGAGGATCAACTCACCGACTATGGTTTGGGCAGCATCTCGGAAATTGCCGACGCCGCGCCGCCGTTTACGCCGCGCGGCGCGATCGCGCAGGCCTGGTCGGTCGCGGAGCTCCTGCGCGCGCGGGCGTTTCTGACCAAGATGACGAAGGGCGCGGGACACGATGAAGACTGAGGAACCCGGTAAACTCCTGCGCATTTTCATCGGTGAGAGCGACCGCTGGGGTTACCAGCCGCTTTACACGGCAATCGTAGAAGCGGCGCGCAAGGCGGGTCTCGGGGGCGCGACCGTCTTCAAGGGCATCGAAGGATTCGGCGGCCACTCGGTCGTTCACGCGGCGCGGGTCTTCGATCTTTCCTCCGATCTTCCGGTACTCGTCGAGATCGTCGATAGCGAGGAGCGAATACGCACGTTCTTACCGACCCTCGATGAAATGGTCAAAGAAGGTTTGGTCACGCTGGAAACCGTCGAAATAATCGCCTACCGCGCCGGAACGCCGAAGGGCCGATGAGATCGAGCCTGGCAACGTATCTCGCGGTCGGGCTCGGAGCGGGTCTCGGGGGAATCTGCCGCTACGCGGTGACGGTTGCCTTCGTAGCACGATTCGGTCCCGGGTTTCCGCTGGGAACGTTCTTCATCAATCTTTCGGGTTCGTTTCTAATCGGCGTCGTGGCGCAGCTGGCACTGACGCGAGCGCTTGGTTTTGATCCGCTGTTTCGCGTTGCGCTCACGGCCGGCGTCCTTGGCGGTTACACGACGTTCTCAACCTTTACTTTCGACGCATTAACGTTGGGAAGCGAGCGCGAGTGGCGGCTGACATTGTTCTACGTATTCGGCAGCGTCGGTTTGGGAATCGCGGCCTGCTACGCCGGCTTGATTCTCGCCCGGCTGATGCTTCGCACCGCATAGCACGTGGACTATCGCGCCGACCCGTTTGCCTACCTCGGAATGCACGAGGACGATACCGGCGTCGTCGTGCGCGCCGCGCTCCCGCAAGCATCGCGCGCCTTCGTACGCGCGCGCGACTCGTCGACGCTGTGGGAAATGGAGGGCGTTGGCGACGGCGTGTTCGAGCTGTGGATCCCCGACAGCGCGCCGTTCGACTACGTCTTGGTTTCCGAGGCGGCGGGCGAGCGTACCGATTTGGAAGATCCCTATCGTTTCGGGACGATCCTGGGCGACGTCGACGCGTATCTGATCGCCGAAGGCACGCATCTGCGGTTGTGGGAGGTCCTCGGATCGCACTTGCGGTGCGTTGACGGCGTTGAGGGCGCGGCCTTTGCCGTGTGGGCCCCCAACGCGCAGCGGGTAAGCGTGGTCGGGGACTTCAACCACTGGGACGGACGGCGCCATCCGATGCGCAAGCGCGTTGAATGTGGCGTCTGGGAGATCTTCGTTCCGGGTGCGAGCGAAGGGGCACACTACAAGTACGAGATCGCCGGCGCACAGGGCGAGCTGCTACCGCTCAAAGCCGATCCGCTGGCACGCTTCGCGCAAGCCTACCCGCCTAATGCTTCGATTCTCCGCAGCGATGCGGCGCCGCAATGGCGCGACGGCGCGTGGATGCGCGGACGCGGCCAACGAATCGGACGTACGGCGCCGGTTTCGATTTACGAAGTGCATTTGGGGTCGTGGCGGCGCGACGGCGAGGGACGGCCGTTGACGTATCGCGCACTGGCCGACGAACTGCTGCCGTACGTGCGGGAGTTGGGCTTTACGCACGTAGAGCTGATGCCGATTACCGAGTTTCCCTTCGACGGATCGTGGGGGTATCAGGCGACGGGGCTTTATGCGCCGAGCAGTCGCTACGGGACGCCGGAGGAGTTTCGGGAATTCGTGGAGCGGGCGCACGAGCTGCAGTTGGGGGTGATTCTCGATTGGGTGCCGGGACATTTTCCCAACGACTCTTTTGGTTTGGCGTTATTTGACGGAACGCGTCTCTACGAGCACAGCGATCCGCGGCGGGGGTTTGCTCCCGATTGGAACACGCTAATCTACAACTACTCGCGCCGCGAGGTGGCCAACTTCTTGATTGCGAGTGCGCTGTATTGGCTGGAGGTCTTCCATATCGACGGAATTCGCGTGGATGCCGTGGCGTCGATGCTTTATCTCGATTATAGCCGGCGGCCCGGCGAGTGGATTCCCAACGAGCACGGCGGCAACGAGAATACCGAAGCGATCGAGTTCCTGCGCCGGTTGAACGAAGCGCTTTACGCGCACGACGACGGGATTGCGACGATCGCCGAGGAGTCGACGGCCTGGCCGATGGTCTCGCTACCGGCGAGCGCCGGTGGCCTGGGCTTCGGCTATAAATGGAACATGGGCTGGATGCACGACACGCTGCGTTATTTTGGTTACGATCCCATTCACCGGCGCTACCATCAAAACGACCTGACGTTTGCGCTGGTCTATGCCTTTAGCGAGAACTATATTCTGCCGCTCTCGCACGATGAGGTGGTGCACGGCAAGCGGTCGCTCTTGGGGAGGATGCCGGGGAACCGCGAGCAGCAGTTTGCCAACCTGCGTTTGCTCTACGCATTGATGTTCGCGCATCCCGGAAAGAAGCTGCTCTTTATGGGAAGCGAGTTTGCGCCGTGGTTGGAGTGGAATCACGACGCCGCCCTCGACTGGGGGCTGCTGGGAGATCCTTCGCACGCCGGAGTGCAGCGGCTGGTGCACGACTGCAACCACATTTATGCTACGACGCCGGCGTTGCATCGGCTCGATGCCGAGCCGGCCGGGTTCGCATGGATCGACTATCAGGATGCCGCGCAGAGCGTCGTGGCGTTTGCGCGCATGGCGGGGATGGATGGCGGAGAAGATGTGGTGGTGGCGATTAATGCCACGCCGGTGGTTCGCGACGCTTATCGGCTCGGCGTTCCTGCGGCGGGGACGTATCGAGAGGTCCTCAATACGGATTCGCATTTCTACGGGGGTAGTAACGTCGGTAACGGGGGCTCGGTAGAGACCGTGCCGATCGCAGCGCATGGGTTTGAGCAGTCGTTGGAGTTGACACTGCCGCCTTTGGGCGCGCTTTACCTGGTGACCCACGAAACGTGAAACGCGCGGCGATTCTGCCGGGCAGGCCTTATCCGCTCGGGGCGACTTGGGATGGTGCGGGCGTTAATTTCGCAATTTTTTCCGAGCATGCTGAGAAGGTGGAGCTCTGTCTTTTCGATCCGCGCGGGCGGCGCGAGGTGCAGCGTGTGGTGCTGCCCGAGTACACCGATTCGATCTGGCACGGCTATCTACCCGACGCGCGTCCCGGGCTTCTGTACGGATATCGCGTCTATGGGCCGTATGACCCGGCCAACGGCCACCGCTTTAACCACCATAAGCTGCTGATCGATCCGTATGCCGTGATGCTGTTCGGCCATCTGCAATGGAGCGACGCACAGTTCGGTTATCGCATCGGGTCGCCGCGCGCCGATCTCTCTTTCGATCGCCGCGACGACGCTGCGGGCGTCCCCAAATGCGTGGTGGTAGACACGGCCTTTACATGGGGCGGCGACCGGCTGCTGCACTTGCGGTGGCACGACCTCATCGTTTACGAACTGCACGTGCGTGGCTTCACGATGAAAAACCCCGGTGTACCGCCCGGAATTCGCGGCACGTTCGCCGGCATGTCGTCGCCCGCGACCGTCGAGTACCTGAAGCGTTTGGGGGTGACGGCCGTCGAGCTGCTGCCGGTTAACTATTTCATCGACGAGCGCCATCTGGTCGAGCGCGGGCTGCGCAACTATTGGGGGTATAGCCCGCTAGCGTTCTTTGCGCCGCATCCGCGCTATTTCTCGGAACCCAATCTGGGCGAGTTTAAGACGATGGTTGCCCGGCTGCACGATGCGGGGATCGAAGTAATCTTGGACGTCGTTTTCAATCATACGGCAGAAGGGAACCAACTCGGCCCCACGCTGAGCTTTCGCGGCATCGACAATAAGTCGTACTATTGCTTGGCCGACGACGAGCGCTACTACGTTGATTACACCGGCTGCGGCAACTCGCTCAACCTGGGGCACGCGCACGTGCTCAAGCTGGTGACCGACGCGATGCGCTACTGGGTCCGCGATATGCACGTGGACGGCTTCCGCTTCGATCTAGCGGCCACGCTGGCGCGCAGCGAGGGCGCCTTCAACCTCCACAGCAATTTCCTGGCCGCGATCGATCAGGACCCAATTCTTTCGCGCGCTAAGCTGATTGCCGAGCCGTGGGATCTCGGCCCCGGCGGCTATCACGCCGGCGATTTCCCGGGCGGCTGGAGCGAATGGAACGACCGTTTTCGCGACGGCGTCCGGCGCTTTTGGCGTGGCGACGGCGCGATTTCGGACATGGCCTCGCGGCTCACCGGTTCGAGCGACGTCTTCGACCGGCGCGGACGGCGCCCGCGAGCCAGCCTCAACTTCGTTACCGCGCACGACGGGTTTACGCTGCGCGACTTAGTCTCGTACGATCGCAAACACAACGAAGCCAATCTCGACGAGAACGGCGACGGGACTAACGAAAACTACAGCTGGAACTGCGGTGCCGAGGGCGAGACCGAGGACGTGCAGATTCTGGCCTTGCGCGAGCGCCAGCAGCGGAACTTCTTGGCGACCCTTCTCCTCTCGCAAGGGGTGCCGATGATGCTGGCCGGTGACGAGCTCAACCGCACGCAGACCGGCAACAATAACGCGTACTGTCAGGATAACGAGATCAGCTGGCTCGACTGGGAACTCGAAGATCACGGGCTGCTCCATTTTGCGCGGCGGCTCATTGGGCTGCGGCGGGCGCATCCGGTCTTTCGGCGTCCGCGCTTCTTCCGCGGCGTGGCGACCGACGCGTCGCCGCTCAAGGACATCACCTGGTTCGCGCCCGAGGGGCACGAGATGACGCAGGAAGACTGGAACGACTCGGGCCGGCGCGCGTTCGGCGCGCTGTTGGGTGGCGACGTCGGCGACCGCTTTATCAGCCTGCAGGGCTATCCGGAACTCGACGACAGTTTTCTACTGATCCTCAACTCTCATCACGAACCGGTTGAGTTTACACTGCCGGCGATCCCCGCGGTGCGCCGCTGGACGCATCTTATCGATACCGCGCGTCCGCGTCTCGCGCCGAATCTGCCGATTGCGCCGAGCTCGCGTCTGTCGATTGCAAATCGCTCGCTCTCGCTCTTTGCCGGGCATCTCAACGAATGAACGAGAGCCTCGAACGGCTGGCAACGCTGGCCGGCATCGAGCCGCGCTACTACGATTACTGGGGCCGGCTCGTCGAGACGCCGGACTCCACCAAGCGATCGTTGTTGGCGGCGATGGGTTATGCGGCTTCGGACGACGATGCGATAGCGGCAACGCTTCACGAGTTGGAACGCGAGCGTCGCGAGCGTCTGTTACCGGCTGCTGCGGTAGTCGAGGCTGGCGTTGCCCCTGAGGTCGTGGCGAAGCTGAGCGATGCGAGATGGACGATCGAGTTGGAAGACGGGTCGGCATATCGAGGTCCATTGACGAAGTTGCCGCTCGGGTATCACCGGTTGACGGCCTCGGATTCGCGGCGCGAGTCGGTCTGCCGTTTGATCGTCGTCCCCGGGCGGTGCTACCTGCCGCCGGCGATGGAGGACGGCCGGGTGTGGGCGCTCTCGACGCAGCTGTATGCGTTGCGTTCGAAGCGCGACTGGGGCATCGGGGATTTCGGCGACTTGGCTGCATTCTCGGCGCACGCGGGCAGCGCGGGTGCGAGCGCGGTGGGTCTAAATCCTTTGCACGCGCTCTATCCGAGCAATCCGACAAGCGCGAGCCCCTACAGTCCGTCGAGCCGCCTCTTTCTCAACGTGTTGTACATTGACGTCGAGGGCGTATTGGAGCAGGGTTCGTCGCCGGAGGTCCGGGCGCTCGCCGAGAGTGCCGAGTTCCGCGCGCGGGCGGCGGCGTTGCGCGACGCTTCTTTGGTGAATTACCGCGGCGTGGCGTCGTTAAAGCTCGAAGTGCTGGCGCTGCTGCATCGCCTCTTTCGGGCGAGTCGCGAACGCGATCCGGGTTCGTCACCGGCCGTCGAGTTCGCGCTGTTCGTCGAGCGCGGCGGCGAAGCCCTATACCGTCTGGCCGTGTACGAGGCGCTTTCGGAGGCTTTGCGCGCACGGGATTCGTCGCTTTACGGATGGCAATCGTGGCCGGCCGAGTTTCGCTCGGCGGATTCCGTTGCCGTTTCGGAGTTTGCGCGGGCGCACGCCGAGCGGGTGGAGTTTTTCCTGTATCTGCAATGGCTGGCGGAGCAGCAGTTGGGTGAGGCCTTTGTTGCGGCTCGCGCCGGCGGGGTAGCATTTTATCGGGACCTCGCGGTCGGAAGCGACCTGGGCGGGGCCGACGCATGGGGCGACCGGGTCGCGTTTATCACGCAGGCTTCGCTGGGTGCGCCGGGCGACATGCATAACGATGCGGGACAGTTTTGGGGGCTCGCACCACTCTCGCCGCGCGGACTGTGCGAGCAGGGTTACGCGCCGCTGGCGGCACTGTTGCGAGCAAATATGCGTTACGCATCCATCCTTCGCATCGATCACGTGATGGCTTTGCAGCGCGCCTTCTGGATTCCGCGCGGGGCGAGCGCGCTAGAGGGCGCATACGTGCGCTATCCGCTCGAGGAAATGCTCGGGGTCGTAGCACTGGAGAGCCTCCGCCAACAGTGTGCCGTGGTGGGCGAGGACTTGGGGACGGTTCCGGAGGGGTTTCGCGAGCGAGTGCAGTCGGCGAACGTATTGTCGTCGCGCGTGCTGTACTTCGAACGCAATTGGAGCAACGGGTCGTTTCTCTCGCCGGAGCGCTACCCGCGTTTGGCGGCGGCGAGCGTCGGAACGCACGATTTGCCGACACTGGCCGGTTGGTGGACGGGCGACCGCAGCGACGGCGAAGATCGCGCACGCGACCGTTATCTTTTGGTGGACGCTTTTGAACGGGCCGGCGAGATCTGTGCCTCGGGGATGCCGGCGCTGTATGCCGCGGGGGTTACCGGTGATGCCGGGGTGGTGCCGGAGGTCGTGGACGGCGCAACGCGCTTTCTCGCCGGCACGCCGTCGGCCTTGACGGTCGTAGCGATCGAGGACGTTTTGTGCGAGCGCGAGGCGGTGAACGTGCCAGGAACGGTAGACGAGCATCCGAACTGGCAACGCAAGCGCTCGTTGCCGCTCGAGGCGTTAGCCTCGGACGGGCGGCTCGCGCGCACCGGCCGCATCATCGAGGAGGCTCGTTCGCAGACCGTGCTGAGCGTAGGACGATGAAAGCCGTCGTGATGGCGGGCGGCGAAGGCTCGCGCCTTCGACCGTTGACGTCGAGCCGGCCCAAGCCGCTGGTACCCATCGCCAACAAGCCGGTGATGCATCACATCGTCGATCTGCTGCGACGCCACGGAATTACCGATGTCGTCGCGACGCTTCATTATCTGGCCGACGAAATAGAAAACTATTTCGGTGACGGATCGGAGATGGGTTGCTCGATGGCGTACGTCGTCGAGGACACGCCGCTGGGAACGGCCGGCGCGGTTAAGCTCGCCCAGGCGCTGCTCGCCGAGGAACGCTTCGTTATCGTGTCGGGCGACGCGCTGACCGATATAGACATTAGTGCGCTGGTGGCGGCGCACGTCCGCAGTGGCGCGATAGCGACGATCGCGCTGCAGCGCGTGGCTAATCCGCTCGAGTTCGGCGTGGTGGTGACGGGCGAGGATGGCCGCATCACGCGCTTTTTGGAGAAGCCGTCGTGGGGAGAGATCTTCTCCGATACCATCAACACCGGAATCTACGTGCTGGAGCCGCAGGTTTTCGAGTACATGGAGAGCGGCAAGGCGTACGATTTTTCGCGGGATATTTTTCCGGCGATGATGCGGGACGGGCGGCCGATTTTTGGGCACGTGGTGGACGGCTATTGGAGCGACATCGGCAATCTGCAGCAATACATGCAGGCCAACTACGATGCCCTCTCGCGTGCCGTGCAGGTGGATATTCCAGGCACGGAGATTCGCCCCGGTGTCTGGGCGGCGGAGAACGCGCGGATCTCACCCGAAGCGCACGTGCACGGACCGGTCTGCTTGGGGCGCAACGTGACCGTTGAGGCCGGAGCGGTTGTGGAGGAGCTGACGTCGCTCGGTTCGTCGTCCATCGTTGCGGCGAATGCGCGGGTGCATCGAACCATTGGCTGGGAGGACGTATACGTCGGCGAAGGCGCGTCGCTGACGGGATGCACGCTGGCCGATCGCGTGATCGTTAAGGATCGCGTTACGATCATGGAGGGTGCCGTAATCGGGCGCGGCTCGACGCTGGGGAGCGGAGCGACGGTGCCGGCGAACATCAAACTCTGGCCGGATAAATCGGTGGCGTCGGGCTCGATCGTTTCGATGTCGCTGATCTATGGGATCAAGTGGCCTGGGTCGCTGTTCGGAGCCGACGGCGTTAGCGGGCTAGCAAATATTGAGATTACGCCGGAGTTTGCGCTGAAACTCGGGCAGGCGCTCGGGTCGATCTTGCGGCCGGGGCAGGTCGTGATGACGAGCCGCGATGCGCATCCGGCGTCGCGGTTGACGAACCGCTGCATCATTTCGGGGTTGCTTGCGGTGGGAGCTGACGTGCGGGATTTGCGCGAGACGCCGGTACCAGTATCGCGCTACGCGGTGCGGATGTCGGGCGATGCCGGCGTGCACACCGCGATTTCGCCACACTATCCCGATCAGCTGCTGCTGGAGTTCTTCGACTCGCACGGCTTGACCGTGGATAAGAACACGGAGCGCAAGATTGAGAACATCTTCTTCCGCGAGGATTTTCGCCGGACGCCCATGGAGAGCGTTGGGCATCTCAATTTCCCTGAGCGCGTCGTTGAAGCGTATAGCAGCGGTTTTTTAGAGGCGCTCGAACCGACGGCGATCTCGTCGGCTAATATGCGGGTGGTTATCGACTACGCGCACGGGAATGCGTCGCTGATTCTGCCGCGAATATTGAGCAACCTGGGCGTAGAGATGATTGCTCTCAACGCGTTCTTCGATAATGCCAAGGTGCTGTCGTTCGGGAAAAACCGGCCTCGGCATTTGGAGCAGTTAGGGAACGTTACGACGTCGCTGGGTGCGGGATTGGGGATTCTGCTGGATCAGCGCGGCGAATCGCTGGCGCTAGTGGACGATCGCGGGCGCGTTGTTGAGGGGAGCCGATTGTTGGCGCTGCTGACGGCTTTGGTGGCGAGCCAGGTTCCGGGTGCGCGGATTGCGGTGCCGGTAATGGCGCCGAGTGCGATCGAACGCGTGGCCGAGCAGCATGGGGCGACGGTGCTGCGGACGCGGACGGATCGCCGATCATTGATGGCACTGGCAGCGCAAGAGGGTTCGGCAATCGCATTTGCCGGCGGGGCGAACTTTGAGTTGATGTTCCCCGAGTTTGCGCCGGCTTTCGACTCGCTGTATGGCGCAGCGAAGGTTATGGAGTTGATCGCCAAGCAGGGGCGACCGCTGAGCGAGATCGTCGACGAGTTGCCGCCGTCGTATCTCGCCTCACGACGCGATCAATGCCCGTGGGAACGCAAAGGTCAGATTATGCGGCAGTTGCTGGCGGAGACGGATGGCCAGGAAGTCGAGCTCACCGATGGCATTCGCGTCGGGCGCGAAGGCGGTTGGGTGCTGGTGCTTCCCGATGCTAGCGATCCGCTTTTCAACGTCTGGGCGGAGGGGCGATCCGATGAAGAGGCGGCCCGATATGCCGACGAGATCGCCAGCCGAATCGAGGAGCTCGCTCTGGGATAAACGCCAGTCTTCGTTCCTTAAACGAAGCCGCCCGACGCGCGGCCTACATCAGATTTCATTTCATCTATGAAGACTCGGCAAATCTCCATTAGCGTCATGTTTTTCGAATGTCCGCCGCTCTTGTGGAGCATATCCGCTGCATGGCGGGCAATGTCTGCCAAGACCATCCCATAGGTCACAGCCCCTTCCGGAAATTCCATCGATCGCAGCATTACGATAAGGTTGTCGTTGCTTAGCCAAGCTCGGACCAGTTCCACAGACGTCGGGTCGGTAAGGACCTCTTCGGGCGGTGTTAATTCTTCCATGTGTTACGAGCCCCAGTGCTGGACGGCTTCGCTCGAGGGAAGGCCGAGTTCGGCGCACACCCACGAGGCGGCTTTGGCTCTGGTCATTGTGCCGCTGGGCCATGGAAGTTGCCGCCCGGCGTGACTGTTTACAGCATCTTTTTCGCTTTGCGATATTGTTGCGGTTGGCCGAAAGTGGAGGGTCGTTGAGTCGATAAGATAGCCTCGCACTCCCAGCAGATGCGCCGCGGCAAACGTTTTCGGATCGTTTGTGTAGTCGAGGTCGTCCCACCAAAAGATCGGAACGCCTTGCTCTAAGAGCCTGAGTTGAAACGCAGCGACTCGGGACGCGTTACCGTATGCTTCGGCGGGACGTACGTTCTGCCCGACGCAGTAAGCAGCGAGTATGCCGGCTGCCTCGCCGATTGCCCACTCTCCGGGATGCACGCGGTAGGCACCGCTAGTCAGGTGCGTTCCGCCGATGTTCTTGCAGGCGGCGATGAGGTTCGTTGCGTCGGACGGGATTAGACTGCCCAGCGGAATCTGAAATGGACGAACCCCGCCGACCGAAACCCACGGCGTTCCGGGTGGACCGTAGCACTGGTGGATGTCGACCCCGTACATCGAGATTCCGCACGAGTCCGAGAAGTTGACCGGGGCTCGCGCGCCTGGCGTGCTCACATCCGCAACGGCCATGTGTTGCTCGAGGAGCCGCACCAGCGGCTTAGAAATGCGCCGCGACTCGCGTATGTAGGCCTGGGGCGCGGTGCCATCGTCGCGGCCAAATATATCTTCCCGCGCGGCGAGGTTGGGATACCCGGTGCCGCTGCCGTCGTCGCGCGGTGCCTCGGTCTGTAGCCAGTAGAGGTAGGCGATTGAGGCGGCTCTCGCGTCTTCTACGATCGCGGCATCTTTCGCAGGGTCGCCCGTGGGGATGACGGCAGCTTGGTAGTCATTGCAGCCGACATTGATCACGCTGCGGTCGGTTTGATAGTCAGGATCGTTGAAGTTGCTGTGGTCGACGTACTGGCGGTAGTTGAAGAGCGTCTCCCATCCCGGGTTTGGCGAGTGCGCCGAACTAAAGACTCCGCCGATCATCCCGTTGCGGTCGTTATACACGTGAAAGGCTTGGGATTGGATGAGCTCTGGAGTGTAGTTTGCCGGCTTGGGGATGGTGTGATTCTCCCCGTCGGGGCGATGCTCCACGGCAATCGACACGGTAATCGGCTGGATGTGATTCGGGTTTGCAACGGCTTCGGCGTGCGGCTCCTCGGTGTCGCTCTTTCCTTCTGCGCCGATGAACCAGGAGACCCCACACATTGGCAAGAGATCGCCGAGGTCAGTCGCGTCCAAAAAGATCGTGGCCGAAATACTCTCTCCGGAATCAAGCTGGAGCGATTGTATTGTCGCATTGGAGACGTTAGCCGAGCTCACTTTCTCGCCCAGCATCAGCATTATCAGGTCGCCCGCGTCTTCTATTAGTTGGCGGAGAACGGTCTCGGCGACGTTGCAGTCGACCGAAAACGGGTGGCCGGGACTTGCAAACCCCGGGTTAAAGTCGGATCGGCTCCCGTTCGCGCCCACCTTCGTATAGGTGCGGTACCAGCCGCGAATGTCGTTCTTTAGTACCTGGTATGACTTCGTGCTGCCGTACGTTTTAGGCGATAGAACGTGAGCCGATTCATCCCACCGCGTGAGACCTTGCGAGGTCGCCTGGCCCCCGACGTTACCGGTCGCTTCAACGACAACGACCCGCTTGCCATAACGGGCCGCAGCGAGTGCGGCGGCAACGCCTCCAAAACTTGCGCCGACAATCGCAATATCATACTCCACAACTGCACCTCTTAACCGTGGACTCTATCGCGATCTGGAGATCGCGCGCGGCCACGGTACCGACGATTAGCATTGAATGGGTGCCGAACGATCCCCTATCTAACGACCAGACCGTTACCCGGCAACTATTTCGGCCCACGCCGGCGAGCCTTAGCGCGCGATGAAGTTCGGGTCCATAGACGCGGCCACGACGGCGTTAACAATCGAGAACGGGCAATCGAAGCCGGGGTATCCGGGGATGTATACGGGCACGCGCTCCGGGCTTTTACCATGGACAGCGCGCATCGCCTCTCGCCGCCGCCTGCTGGTTAGTGAAGTTCGAAGACGAGCGCTGCCGGACGGTGTGTCGTTTCCATCGGATCGCCGGCCGTCTCGACGCGCACGACCATGCCGGACTACAGGGGTGCGGTTGTTACGATCGATCTTGCGGCTTCAGGTGTGGAATAGCCAACTTCAAGGCCATCAATCGCAGCACGCGAGGCCATGTGTACTCGTGTGCCGTTGCCACACCGCCCGCGCGGATTCGGGTTGCTAATGACGGGTCGGCTGCTAATCGTTCCAGGTATGCGGCGAGTTCGCTTGGGTCGGCGGTGTCGCAGGCTATTGCATTTTCGAAAGGGCGCACGTAATCTTCGCCGGTCGAGCCGGTAACGGCGAGGCCGCCGGCGGCCATGACTTCGAGGCCGACCAGACCGAACGGTTCGCGGCCGCTGTTGGCCAACACCGCGTCGGCGACGTTGTAGAGCGCGAGTAACGCTTCTTCGGGGACAAAGCTGCGTACGTTGACGATTGCGCCGCGCGCCGCGCCGAGCGCGGCGATCGTTGCTTCGGGTGCGCGCGATGCCGGCGCTACGTCCTCGACGCTGACGCCCAGTTCGCGCGCACGCGCAAAGATCTCTTCGCCGTATGGCTCGCGGCCTCCACGGACGATCATCGTTGCATCCGGATGCCCAGCGCGCAGCAAAGCAAAGGCTTCAATCGCCTGCATCCATCGCTTGTCTTCGTCGAAGCGTCCGATCTTGATCAACAGCGGCCGGCGGGTGAAAGCCGCTTCGGCCAGCTTTACCAGCGAGCCCGGCGGACCGTCTAATAGCCGTTCGGGAATGCCGTTAGGAATTACCAGCGGCTCGACTCCGCAGCGCTCGAGCTCGAAGCGCATGTAGCGGCTGACGGTGGCGATTGTGGCGGCGCGCCGCAGCGCGTTCCAGTCGATGCTGTAAAAACCGTAGGTGTTATTAGCGTTCCAAAGCAAGCTTACGCCATCGCGAAGGCCGGCTTCGCGCAGGCACCGGTCGAGAGCGACTGCGGCGCGAGCCGTTTGCCAGTCTTCGGCGATAACGAGCACGCCTTCGCCGCGCTCGGCCGCCGGCGCCACGATACTCTCGACGACGAAGGGCGGAACGCTCGTCGTAAAGTCGTTGGCCTTCTCCCATTCACCGTCGTAGACGCCGCCCGGGTGGTAGGCGGAGATCCATTGCCCCCAACGCAGGTAATGGAGATGGGGAGATGGGCTCTCGATTGGTTCCTTTGCCGGGTCGCCCATAAAAAGCAACGAAGTATTGATGCCCGCCTCGCTCAGTGCAAGGCTCATCTCGGTAACTCGCGTGCCGAGACCGCCGACCATCGAGTATGGGTCGGGACCTTCAAAGGAAAGGACGACAACGTTCGGCGGGAGGTCGCGCATGCGTCGCTCTTGGCAGCGCGTCTGCAAACTCCCGCATGCGGGTACATACCTTACGATGCGGCTGAGTCGTTGCGCCGTAGCAGGCGGCGCCGTGGCTGGAATTCTTGCGATCTGTGCTCCGCTCGGGGCGAGCGAGGCGGTGACCGCCGCGCCGCCGTATACCTTCCACATGGACGTCGCGATGGCGATGCGCCACTTTCCGTGGCTGCACTTCAAAATGCAAGGCACCGGGTCTTACGAGCCGGGAGTAAGCTACACCGTTCACTTCACGTCCGTGCCGTGGTTCATGCCCAAGGTCGACAACGACATCGATCTCTCGATGCTCGATCCGACGCTGTGGCCGAAACACTTCATCTTCCAGGAGATGGGTCAGATCGACGGCGAGACCTCCTTCGATCTTCGGCCGATCGACGGTAAGTCGCTGGAAGACGCGCGGGTCACTATCGGACCGCGCGGGCGGCCCCGTCACGCGACGATGAACTACAAAGACGGCACGCACATTACGATGGACGTCGGCGTCAGCGAGGTTGACGGATTTCTTCTCCCGGCGACGCTCAGCGCCGATATCGATAAGCCGCACATGCCGCTTTCGGCCAATGCCGCATTTAACGATTACGAGTTTACCCTCGCGCGCCAAGCGTCGGCCAAGCTTTGAGCGAGCTGGCCGCTAAGGCCTGCATTCCCTGCCGCGGCGGCGTTCCGCCGCTGCGCGACGACGAGATCGCGCCGCTCTTGGTACAGCTTTCGTCGAACTGGCGCGTCGTCGAGCGCAACGATCCGAAGAGGGGCGCGGTAAAGTATCTCACTTCCACCTATCGTTTCGACGATTTTGCCGAAGCGATGCGGGCGATGCTGCGGATCGGCGAGATGGCCGAAGAGCAGCAGCATCATCCCGACTTGCACCTCTCATGGGGGCGGCTCGGCGTCGACGTCTGGACGCACAAAATCGCTGGATTAACCGAGAGCGATTTTATCTTCGCGGCCAAGTGCGACGCGTTGATTGGGGCTTAGTTTTCTTTCGACGCGCTTCGACTCGCTTCGCTCGCTCAGCGCTTTGCGGCCGCTCGCCCTTCGACACGGGCCCAAGGGGCCCGGCTCAGGATGACAGGGGCGTTAGACGGCTTTGCTCATTGCCGCTATTAGAGCGGAGCGCGAGTGCACCCCGAAGGCTAGTCGGACCCGGGCGGCGTGGTTCTTTACCGTTTCGGGTGAAATTTGCAGCTCGACGGCGATTTGTTTGTCGGGTAGGCCCTCGCAGATGAGCTCGAAGACGCGGCGCTGCGCCGGCGTGAGGCGTGAGAGCCGCGAGTCAAATCCGACGGCCTTGCGATTAATTTCGCGCGCTACCGAGCTTTCGCCGAACTCTTCGACGGCTTCGCCGGCGCGCTGGAGCCACATGTGGTCGCGCGTGATCGCATTGAGCCGCAAGGCCGAAGCGGCGGCGCGCCAGGCGTAGCCGATCGGCACGAAAGTCCGGTAGGCGTCCTCGAGTAACGCTGCGGCGGCCATCTTTTCACCGGAGGCGGCGAGCACTGCACCGCGCGCGTACTCTTCCATTGCGGTGAAACGCCGATCGCGTGCAAAAGCGAGCCACGGCGAGAGCATCACCGGAATCGTATCGTAGATCCTCAGCAGTTGTTGGGCCTGCGCGGGATCGCGGTCGGCGACGAGCTCCATGAGGTTGAGCATCGCGACGCGTTCTTCGCCGGGCGACTCCCAGTGCGTGTTGAGCGCGGATGTGACGGCGTGATCCAGCAGCGCTCCGGCGCTAGCGCTCTCGCCGGCCATTCGCGCAAGGTAGGCCTGATCGGCGTAGCACGCGGTGACCCACATCGGCGACGGAGCGATGTCGCGCGCAACGTAAGCATAGTGAAGCGCCTGCTGGTGTGAACCGCGCAACGCGCAGGCCCACGCCAGGCCGCGCATCGTCAGGAATCGCTCGCGTCCGAGATCGGGCGTCCATGCAATTGACTCGGCGGTTCTCCGGGCGCACTCGAAGGCTTCGGGAGCGGCGATCTCCCGCACCAGGTGCACGAGCGCGCGCGTCGCCGATGCCAGCAGCGTTACGTCGTAGGCGACCGGCATTTGGCTGACTTGATTAACCGTTTGCTCCAGCAGCCGCAGCTGCTCGCGGTAATCGCCACGCAAGCCGGCTGCCCACGACAGCCCGTAGAAGCGGCGCGCGTTTAGGTGGGGCGACAAGCGAACGTCGCAGGCCGCTAAGGCCTGCTCCATTGCCTCGGGCGAGCTCTCCAGCCAGCCCACCAACATGCGAGCGTAGGCGACTTCGAAAGCGGATTCGGGATCGGCAACGGGTTCACCGAGCCCGAAAAGCGCCTCGCGTGCTGGCTCGATCGCTCCGGCCAGCGCGTGACATTCCGACTTCAGCGCGCGGCAGAGCACCTTTTCGTCGGCCGTCGCCGGCTCCAGACGAGCGACGGCAGATAGCGCCTCCGCATATCGCGTGAGACGCATCAAGGCGTAGACCGAGAGCACTCGGTTTCGGAAAGCCGGCTCGTTCTCCGCGGCCCGAAGGCACGCCAAGAGTTCGCCCCTACTAAATAACTCGCGCGGTCCCAACTTCGCTCCTAACCTCGACGGGGCGCAGCAGCTAGTCTTTTTCCCTGGAGGAGCCTAGGGATTTATACCATTATGGGCCGGTCCCTACGCGAACGTGCCCGGCTTCTAGTAAATTTTTACCCTCGGCGCATAACCGGCTCGGCCATATTATGAACGATGGGAACGTTCATGACGATCGGTCCACCCGGCGTGTCGACTGGCGGCTTGCCTATCATGCTGAATAAAAAGGCGAGAAAGAAAGCCACAATATGCCTCCATTAAATGCGGGGGCGAGCTAGTATCAAACTACACGCCCCGAGTCTATTGCACCCGTAGGGCGTTATCCAAGGAAAAGTCCTTGAATTCCCGCCTATCCGGTCTAGCGGCAGGTTGCTTTGATTCATGGAAGACTCCCATCATTGGGTTGCGGCCCGGCGTGACTTAGCCGCGCTCCGCGGCATGCCTGCTTTGCCGGGCGAAGTGGGTAAACTCGCTACGACAATTCGGAGGTAACATTCGTGCCAGATCAGGACAAGCTGAGCTTCGCAAAAGATATCCGTCCTATGTTCACCGACATGGACGTGGAACACATGAAGACCGCGGGCATGGACCTTTCCGACCGCGCCGATGTTGAAAAGCACGCCGACGCGATCTACGAAACGGTGAGCTACGGGAGCATGCCGCCGCGAAGCTCGGGCGAGCCGCGTTGGACGCCTGAGATGTGCGAACGCTTCAAGCGGTGGCAAAGCGAGGGCTTCGCCCCGTAGCGGCCCTCATCGTAGTATTCGTCGCGATCGTCGTCTTGGTGACGATCGCGAATCGAATAAACGTTGCCTATCCCATCGTTCTGGTTCTCGGCGGCATGGCCATCGGCTATCTGCCCGGCGTCCCGACCTTTCCGTTGCCGCCGGACCTGGTTTTGTTGGTCTTTCTTCCGCCGTTGCTTTATTGGGAGAGCGTGACCGCGCCGACCAGTGAGTTCCGCGCCGGAGCGTTCTGGATATTCCAGATGGCCTTTGGGCTGGTCATCGTGACGACGCTGGCCGTGGCTGCAGTGGCACACGCCGTCGTCCCGGGAATGGGTTGGGGCGTTGCATTTGTACTTGGGGCGATCGTGTCGTCGACCGACGAGGTCGCCTTCGCGGCCATCGCCGACCAGCTCAACGTGCCGCGCCACCTCATCGGAACGATCGAAGGCGAGAGCCTGGTCAACGACGCGACCTCGCTAATCCTTTACGCGATCGGCATCGCCGCCGTCGTCGGTGCATCGTTCTCGCTGCTGCACGCAGCCGGCGAGCTACTGCTGACCATCGCCGAATCGGTTCTCATCGGCCTCACCTCGGCGGCCATCGCCATTTTGGCGTGGCGCGGCATTAAAGACGAGACTCTGCAGGCGACGATCTCGGTCGTCGTTCCATTTATCGCCTATCTGCCGGCGTACTACGTCGGCGCTTCGGGCGTGCTGGCGACGGTAACCGCCGGCGTGGTGGTGAGTCGCTGGACGCCGCGGGTGCTGCAGCCGCGGGCGCGCGAGATGCTAACCGGATTCTGGGTAATCGTCGTCTTTTTGCTCAACGCGTTCATCTTCACCGAAGTCGGCATCCGCTTTCACGGCATCGTCGACCGGCTGCGTCATTATACTCCGCTCGAGCTGGTAGGGTGGGGCCTGGCCGTGGCGCTGACATGCGTCGTCGTGCGATTAGTCTGGACGTACGCGCAGGGACTGCTGCCGATCACCAACGAGCCGGAGCATGTTGCGGGAAAGCCCGATTGGTCGCACGTTACCGTTTTGGGGTGGACCGGAATGCGCGGCGGCGTCTCGCTGGCTGCGGCGCTGGCCATCCCGCTCGAAACCGTCGCCGGGCCCTTCCCATTCCGCGACCTGCTGATCTTTTTGACCTTCGTGGTGCTTTTGGTGACGCTGGTCGGACAAGGCGGAACGCTGCCGGCGCTGATTGCCTGGCTGGGCATCAAGGACGACGGTGCCGCTATTCACGAGGAGCGGCTGGCCTTGAAGGCCACCGCCAATGCCGGTCTGCAAAAGCTCGACGAGCTGGAGCGCGAAGGGAAATATCCGCCCGAAGTGCTGCAGCTGCACCGCTTGAGACTGCAGGCCAGGCTGGCCGAGTTCGCCGGCGGCGAAGCGACGAAAGCGGCGCGGAAAACCGCGGCCTTCCGGCGGGCGCAGCGAGAAATCATCGCCGTGGAACGGACCAAGCTGATCGCGCTGCGCAATCAAGGTACGATCGACAACACCGTTTTGCGGCGTCTGCAGCGGGTCTTCGATCTTGAGTCGGTCGAGCTGCAAGTGCTCGACACAACCGGCCACATGGAACTGCAAGATTAGAAGCTTACGACTCGGCGGTTTGCTGGCCGGCCGGCGCTTGGCGCATCGAAAAGGCAAGGCGATCCTCGGCAAAATCAGCGCCATCGATCTTCGGCCGCCACTCGTAACGGCGCCCCGGCTCGAGGGGCAGCGGGCCGATGTTGATGGCGAACGGCACGTTGAGCTCGGAGCCCGGTGCGATGCCGGGCGGACGGCCGACCTGAAAGCTCATCTCTACGTGAAAGGGCTGCGGCCCCGATGGCGTCGGCGCCATGAAGGGCGCGCCATCGTCGCTGACTAGATCGAAGCGCAGGCGATGATCTTGATTGGCCTCGCTCCACTCGACCCGCACGATGCCGGTGAGCGCGCTCGGGAGTGCCTGTGGCCCGGTGACGTTCCAGCCGCCTCCGAGCACAAAAATCTTCCCGCCTTGGACTTGTGCCGAATCGGCGAGCATGAAGGTCAATCGCAAATCGTGCTTACTTTCCCGTTACCGAAATGTCGGCCACGACTGGACCGGCGGAACTCGCCTTGTGGTCGCGACTCAAAAAGGTCAAGGTCGTTATGGTTCGGTCCGCTTGAAAGGTCCAGGTTTGGTAGGCGTACCTTCCATGCTGCGCGTCGTTGCTGCCCGAAACGTTCCACGTAAAGATGTGGATTTGGTTCTCGGCTTGCAGCGACATCGTTTTGGCCTCGGGATCGTAGCGGTCGAACGTGCCGTTGCCCGAAAGAATAAACTCAACCCGATACGACTTCCCGCGTTTGGTGCTAAAGCTCGTGGAGTACATGCCCCCGGCGTGACTGCCGTCGAGATCGATGCTGCAAAAATGGCCGACGTTCCAGTACTTGCTGCCGAGGAAGTCGATGGTGCGCCTCGCGACGGTCCATGCCGGCGCAAAACTCTGCCCGTTGTACGACTCGTAGAAACCGTAGCCGGGATCGCTCGTCTGCGAAAAATCACCATCGGGAAGAATGCCCGTTCCGCCACGATCGACCGGACAGTTCGCCGGCGGCGGAGCGGGAGCGCGCGAAGTTACGTCGGGCGACACCCCGTTCATGTCTGCAGATGGCTGCGCGGCGCATGCCGCGAGCATGGCAGCCACAAGCACGCTCAGGCTTGCGCGAACCCCCTCCAGCTTACTCATTAGGCTACGCTCCTCTCCCTATTTGGGCTTCGGGATACAGTTATTTCACGCGGAAGGGTATTTAGGCTAGCCTAATAACTCTCTTAGGCGTGGTTAAATGGGCGGGTGGCCTCCTTTTCCTCCTCCTTCTGGCCGTACCACCGGCCGGAGTAGAGGCCATCCCCCTTTTTGCCCACCAATACGGCGTGACGTGTGAGAAGTGCCACAGCGTCATTCCCCACCTCAACGAGTTTGGGGCCGCCTTTCTG
>DATAPM010000428.1:0-3249 GCA_036265225.1 Vulcanimicrobiaceae bacterium | reverse complement strand
ATGAACCATCGGTGCCGCCTTTAAAGCTGTAGACCGTTACATACCGAGGTTTCTTTGCCGCCTGAGCTAGCGCGGCACCTGACTGGTTGACATTATTAGGCATATAATGCGCCGCGGTGCACGACGCGAGAAGCAACACGGCGGGTAGAGTTATCCTCATTTTCCACAGTCTCCACAGGGCGCGTTTAAGTAGTGCGTTTTGATTATTTCTTGTGGATAAGCCGGTGCGACGATTCGTCTGTGCCACCACGCCTGGCACTCCCGGGCACCATAAAAATGGAACGGTGTTCGCGCCCGAAGGAGGGGCAGCGCTTGGAGAACCTCCCGCTCTTAGACAGGCTCACGCGGATTGAACATCTTTTTTCTGCCGTCGATCAACGTCTTGACGACGCTTTAGAGCTGCTTGAAGACGACGAATCTTCGCCTCGGATCGTATTGCTTGAGTCTCGAGCTTCTCGAGGCGCTCAGCCGGCAGCTGGACAAGTGCTGCCCTTTCGGCGCCGTCGCGGAGCTGCTTAGGCTCCTTTGCGAAAGCGAGCCACCATGGGTTTATATTGAGCTCCTCACAAAGCCGAAGGGCGCCGCTGAGCTTCGGGTCCGAGCTGGTGCCGTCGAGGTAACGCCGCATCTGCTTTTCGGTGACGCCCATGATGGAGGCGCCTCGCGTTATTCCTAGTCCCGCATCCGTCATAGCCTGAGCGAGACGGTGCCAGAAGGTGGTCTTCTCAGCCATCAGGCCGAGCATAGGACATTTTTGTAGACATTAGGGGTTGACAAAAAGGCCGACAAAAATGTACCATACGGCCTATGAAGATCGGCCCGGCCCTTACTGAAGCGGCCGAAACCGCGGGTCTCAGCGACGTGCAAATCGCCGCGGCCATCGGCACTAACCAAGTAACCGTCGTCCGTTGGATGCGGGGGGAATCGGAACCCCGCGGCACTTCGTTATTACGCCTTTTTGAGATCGGTCCGGGTTTCGAGGACCTTTTGCGGGCCGAGGTCGCCTAAGGATGGCGAATACATTTGAGCAGCCCTCAATCATCAAGTTTTTGCGGCCGTACCGCGCCGACGCTATAGCGGAAGCGGTGGGGCGCAGCCGATCGGTTGCGACCCGTTGGCAAGCCGGACGCGGCCTTCCGGATGTGGCAGCATTGCCGGCCCTGGCCGCTTTCCTAAGAGTCGATCTCGACGAGTTGACGCGCATGGTCGCTGAGGAAGCTAACGCCCGCAAGGCCGAGGTCGCCTGAACTCTCATGCCCGAGACCATATCAGGCGAGCGGCCCTCGCGCCCGATCCAAACAGACGTTCGCCGCGTTCAGCCTGATCCGGCTGGCGGCCGCCCCATCGATGTCGCGGTCTTACGCTTTGACGAAGCCTTTCAGGGGCTTGTCAGTCAGCGCGACGATCTCGCCGTCCTTACCACCGGGATGGAAATGGCGCGCCGGATTCAACGGCGCCTCCGCGATCTGTTCGAACATTTAGGCGAGCGCGCGGAGAGCTTGCGCAAGATCATTCCGGACCAGCAAAAACTCGTCGCCGAGATCGATCAGCAGCTCTGCGATCGGACGGCGGCTCGATGAAGCTGCTGCTCTTTGTCGGAATTTTGTCACTTTTCGTGGCGCCGACCGCACCGCCGTATCCCAACGCATACGATGCGCTCGGTCGACGCCCAGCGCCGCGCGCCTCGAGCTTTTTTAGCTTCGGAGCGGCGGCCTCGGTCTGCGTCTACCGTTTCCTTGACGGCTCGGTGAAAGTCGTTTGGAATTGCGCCGACCGCTCGAATCAGTTAATCACGCGCGCCGAGCTTGATCGGATTCTGCGCGAGCGCGGAGTGAAGGCGCGATGAAAACGCGCTCCGCATCATCCTTCCCAGGCCCGCGCAAACCGCACAAGCCATTTCGCTGGGGCTGGACGTTCCCGACCGGAGACGCACGCAAGCAGATTTGGCACAGCGCGCGCAAATGCGAAGCCGTCGTTCGCGACAAGAGCGGGAAGATTAAACGCGACGAGCGCGGCCGGGCCGTGCGCAAACTCGTTACCGTTCCGGCTTACACGCAGGTCGTGCGATGAACGCCACGCAGCGCAAGCTCGTCACGAGCGGCTACCTCTCCGTAAAAGAGGCGGCTAAGTTTCTCGGTCTGGGTCTGACTCAGACCTATGCACTGCTGCATGCCGGCGTTCTCAGCCACGCCCAACACGGCGGAAAGTACGTCGTGCCGCGCGCAGCGCTCGAGTCGTACGCCGCCCAGCGTCTTGTCGTCGGGACCGTTGCATGAACAAATCGGTGCACATCCCAGAAGATCTACCCAGCCTGAGCGACCTGTTACGAGTCTACAGCCACGCCGAGCTTGCCCGCGAGATGGGCGTACCGCGTGGCCGTATTCATCGTCTGCGCCACGGAGTCAACTGCGAAGACTCGCTTATCGAGCCGCTCGCGCGCGCCATGCATCAAGATCCGGACTACATTCGGGAAATCGTGCAGGCCGATCGCCGGCGGAAAGCCGCAGCATAATGAACGTCGTCGATTGCCGCGTTTGCGGACTTGATGTCGAGATTGACGTCGACTACAGTTACGATGGTTCGCGCACCGTTACCGCACCAATGGCCGGCAAGAGCGAACAATGCGAGGATTGCTTGGGCTACGTCCACCCAGAGTGCCTCGCGCCCAAATCGACGTTCTGTCGGACGTGCGAAGAAGCCGCGGTCCCGACCGTATGACGGCCACCTACATCTTTGCCGTAACTGCCGCGCTCGCCGGCGACATCGTAGCCGTTCTCTTAATTTGGTCGCTCGGCTACCACGAGGCTAAGCGGCGGTTTAACGAGCGCCAGCGCACGTCGTTTGCCGCCATCAATATGGCGCTGACCGAGTTGGACACGGCCGAGCTCAAACTCGTGCAGGCTTCACCGGGCGATAAGGTCGTCGCATTACTGCGTCGAGCCACCGCCAAGCGCAATAAGGTTTCCGGCGACGTCGCCGCTCGTCAATCGGAATTCAGAACGTCGTGAGTACGCAGCGCGGGCTCTTCGACAAAACGATCGACCAACGGTTCGCTGAGTTTCACGCGGCCAATCCCAATGTTTTTGCGCGCATCGTTGAGCTGCTCCGTGAGGCAAAGCATCGCGGCAAGACGCGCACGTCGCTGAAGATGATTTTTGAGGTCCTACGGTGGGAGAGCTATCTCTACACCGCGCGCGACCCGCACGAGTTTAAGCTCAACAATTCGTACACGAGTCGCTATAGCCGCCT
>DATAPM010000427.1:0-6248 GCA_036265225.1 Vulcanimicrobiaceae bacterium | reverse complement strand
GCTGGTGACCAAGCCCGGCGGGCTGAGCACCTCCGAAGCGCTCGTCGCCCAGGTGCCGATGGTGCTCTGCAAACCGCTTCCCGGTCAAGAGGAGCGTAACGCGCGGCTGCTGACCGAGTCCGGTGCGGCGGTGCGCACGCGCCGCATCGACGAACTCCCAGGCGCCCTCGACGGGCTCTTTGCCGACGACGCGCGACGCGATTGCCTGATCGCCTCCGCCGCCCGGTTGCGCCGTCCGCACGCCGCAGGGGAAACGGCGGCTATGATTGCAGGTTTGATTCGCATGCGAAAGGAGAGCGTCGCGTAGTGCTGCCTTCATCGCGCACCTATGGTCTGGTGCTCGCGCTGGTTCGCGTCCTGACCGGTGCAATCTGGTTGAGCCACGCCGTCCCGAAGTTCATGCATCCCGATCGCTTCATGCCGCCCGGCGGTGTCTTTGCGACATATTTGCAGAACGGCATCGCCAAGACCGCCGGTCCATACCACGACTTTCTCGTCAACATCGTCGCGCCCAATGCGGTGGGGTTTGCCGATCTCGTGCGCTTCGGCGAGCTCTGCGTCGGCATCTCGCTCTTCCTCGGGCTGCTGACGCGCTTTGGTGCGCTCTTCGGCGTGCTCTTACCGCTCAGCTACGTGGCGACTCGCGGCGCTCTCGGATCGTTTAGCGCTTGGGGCGCGCTCGACGGTGCGGTGGCGCTCCTCTCGGCCATCAGTCTCGTTTTGCCGACGGGTCGCGTTCTCGGGATTGACGGCTTGGTGACGCGCCGCTCACCTCGTCCGCCGAGAGTGATCGCCGAGGTCGTCCCCGAGCGCCCGCTCGAAGGTCCGACGGCGCCGCCATAGGTTCCGGCTGCGGCGGCGTGGTATAGTCGGAGGTCCATTTCGGACGCACGGAGAGATGGCCGAGCGGCTGAAGGCGGCGGTTTGCTAAACCGTTATACGATGTAAAGTCGTATCGAGGGTTCGAATCCCTCTCTCTCCGGGTCCAATCCAAAGTACGCGCGGTCGTAGCTCAATTGGATAGAGCAACAGGCTACGAACTTGTAGGTTGGGGGTTCGAGTCCCTCCGACCGCGATTTGTGCGAAGCAGCCCACTAAAGCGTGCGGACTGCTTCGCTTTGCTGGAGAAGTGCAAGCAGCCGCCGAACCGCTCGCGATAAGGAGGGCATCATGAAGCGTTCGCAATCCATTTTTGCATTAGCCTTTATCGTTACACTTGCCATCGTCGGGGGCTCCCGGCCGGCGAGTGCGGCGGCGGCCATGCCGGCCGCGCTTTCGGCCCTTGTTGGAAACTGGAGCTGCACCTACACCGGACCAAAGGGCACCTCGCACTCCACGTACGCGATCTCGAAGGTGAGCGATCTGTGGGTGCAAGGATCCGGCGATGAAGGCGCCTATCCCGGCCGCCCCGCCCATAAGGCGTTCTTTCTGATCGGCTACGATCCGAAGAAGCACATGTATGTGAGCATGGGGGGCGACACGCTGGCCGGCGATTACGGCACGTCTACGGCAAAGGCCGACGCCACGGCAATGAAGATGACCTACGTAAACGCGTATCCGGCCGACCCGACCCACGAGCAGGACGTCTGGACCTACACCCCCACCACGATCGCCATCGCATCGGCATGGACGGAGAAGGGGAAGGCGATGACTTCAAAAGGGAGCTGTACTAAACAATAAGCGGTTTTCGCATAACGGCTACCGCGCGGGTTGGAAGAACATCCGCCCGTGCGGATAGTCGAACTGAATCGCAAAGTGCTGTAAAAAATCCAGGCCGACGAGGACGTCGCGGCCACCGACGACTCCCGAGTCGACTTTACATGCCTGCGCGCCGCCGTAGCTGATCGGTCCGAGCTGCAGCGTCTCGATGTTTCCGCATTCCACGCTTCCGGCGCCGACACGCGTGCCGATCCGCCGGGCCATGCGCAGGTGGTACTTGTACAGGATGTCCGGGCCAAAGACGACCATGCCGGGGTCACCGGTATCGAGCATCGCATTCACCGCGATCGTCTTGTTGAGGGTCATCGGAACGGTAGGAATGCGATTGGCCGTATCAACCAGCACGCCCAAGCCTTGCGGGTCGACGATGGCCAAGTTTGGATCGGCGATCGTCATCGTTTTAGGCACCGTTTCGAGCGTAACCACTGCGCCGGCAAAGAAGTCGTAGCCCAAAAGCCCGTCGTAGTCGCGATCGTCGAGTCCCCAATAGTTGCTCGAGTTAAAGTTCTGCGCTTCAACGATGACGTTCGAAAGCGTATTGCCGCCGATCTCCAATGTGGCGATGCGCCGCACGGTGGCGCGCTGGGCGCCGTAAAGCCCAACCGCCACACCGGCGTCCGCAACCTTAGCGACCTCGGCGCGCTCGGCGAATCGTTCGTTGAGAAAGATCGCGCTGGCGCCGGTGTCGATGATGAAGTGCCCCTTCACGCCGTTGACCGTCGCGTCGACCAGCACGCGGCTCGGCTTCGCCGTCGTTGCGATCGGAAAAGGCTTGTCGTTGGCGAACGTCCAACGCGCCCGCGCGGCCGGCGGATGAAGCTCCGCATCGCCGACGGCGACGTTCGGTTGGATATCGGTATACGTGTACGTGCCGGGTGGACCGTCGCCGATGCGATACGAACCGATTAGCCGTTTTCCCGAAACGTGGGTGTAAGACAGGATATGAACGACAGTCTCATGGCGTCCGCCCGGATCGATGACGGCCCGCGCATAGGCGCCCGTCTCGGGATCGATGTCGACGTCGATCGCATCGGCTTGCGGCACATCGAGGTGCAGAATTGCATAGGTCTTTCCGTCGAGCGTCTCGGTTCCGCGTGACTCGCCCGATAGCGCGGTCGTACCTTCGTTAAGGAAGAGGTTGTAACTGTAGCGAACCTTGGCTAAATCGCCGTAGAGCGGGGTGGTGAATCCATTTTGACTGCTCGTCCAGAAGATGCTTCCGGTGAAACCGGCTTCGTCGGTTACCGCCTCGCGGTTCGGAAGAAACGTCGTCGTGCGATAGATGAGGCCGGCGCGCCGTTCGCTGGCCACTTGCGTCGGCCTGCCCTCGGAATCGACGTAGCGCCGGCTGAGCAGAAGCGTTTTGAACGTTCCGTCGCCCAGCTGCCAACCCGTGAAGGTCCGGTGTTTTAGGAGCAGAACCGCAACGCTCGCTTCAGCGGCCGCCGCGGACTGCGCCGGTGCGCCAAGGCACGAAACGGCTATTGCAAGGGCAACGCCGAGCACCCGGTACGGCATCAGGGAGCGTATCGCTTGTCCCCGACGAAGGGTCCTGCTATACTGCGTTGTCGTATCGGCGCGCGGGACGGCTACGGCTCGGTAGCTCAGTGGTAGAGCAGGGGACTCATAAGCCCTTGGTCGTAGGTTCGAGTCCTACCCGAGCCAATACAAAACCCCCGCGCGACGTAGCGACAACGACAAAAGAGAATGTGCGGGCTTTCGGCAACATTACGGTGACAATTCGAAAACGGTTCCGCAGCCGCTGCTGCCCGATTGATCGCATCCCCCACCGCCGCCTCTGAGGGTGGTGCCGTACAGCATACCGTTGGAATCAATAAGGTCCGCCGCCGGATCCTCCCCGTCGGAGCCGTGACCAAAGCGGTGCAGCACCTGCTCTTTGCCGGTCGTGCTGACGCGGTAAACGGTCCCGCAGCCGCCGGGGGTGCAGCCCCCCAAACCGCCGCCCTGTTCCGTCGTACCGTACAACATGCCATTTACGGCGATCAAACCGGCAACGGGTTGATATCCATCGGAGCCGTCGGCAAAGCTATAAAGCACCTTCTCTAGGCCGGTGGTGCTGATGCTGTAAACAGTACCACCATAATCCTGGCCGCCTGCAAAAGTCGTGCCGTAGAGTGTGCCATTTACATCGATCAAACCAGCAAAAGGGGTTGCTCCGTCGGAGCGGCTGCTAGACAAGTTAAAGCTATGAAGAACGCTCTCTTTGCCAGTCGTGCTAATGCTGTAAACGGTACCAAAACCGTTTGAGCCGCCGTTCTTGGTGGTGCCGTAGAGCGTGCCATTCACGTCGATCAAACGGCCAACCGGAAACGATCCGTCGGAGGGGTAGCCGGTGAATTTGTGCAGTACCATCTCGGTGCCGTTCGTGCTGATGCTGTAAACGACCCCACACCCGCCGTTGCATCCCCAGCCCTTGCCGGAGGAAGTCGTCGTGCCGTAGAGCGTGCCGTTTACGTTGACCAAGGGCGCCACCGGGTACGCTCCGTCGGAGCCGCCGGTGAAATCGTGCAGATATTTCACCTTGCCGCCAGTGCTGATCGCGTAAACGGTCCCGCGTTTCGACGATCCGCCTAAAATTGTCGTGCCGTAAAACGTCCCATGTGCCTCGATCAAGGTGGCCAGCGGCTCTCTCGCATTGACGTGACCAATGTGGAAGCGATGCAGGACTTTGTGCGCGCCGGTCGCGCTTAGGCGGTACACTGTTCCACAGAAACGGTGGTCCGTGCATGTAAAGGCCTGGCGGTAGTCCGAGGTCGCGCCATACAGCGTGCCTCTGATGTTAAGCAACCCAGCGCGCGGATACGCCCCATCGGAACCGCCCGTGAAGCTATACAGCACCTTGTAGGAAGACCGCGTCATTCGATTTGCGATGAGGTTTGCCGAGGCGATCGCGCGGCTTTGCGCCATCGTGCCGGGCGGACCGATCGGTGGCTGCGATCCGCCGCAACCAACAAAAACCATAGCTGCGCCGATCACCGGAACTAAGCGAGCTAAGCTGCACATACAGTGGAAACGTTCGGCGCGTCGGCGTTTGGCTCCGGTCCCGCGAACCTCGAGAAATCGCGCCGCGGGCCCCCGGTCGCGATGATGACCAGGGGCTTCGATCCCCCGTCGTCGACCCGCGGAGACCCGCATGCCGGCCGGACCCGAAACAACCGATCTAACCAATGCAACCGGCAACCCGAGCAGCGGTGTTTCGTGGTTTGTGTTGCCCATCGCGCCCAAGAGTGATGGGGGCTATAGGGTCTCATAAGCCCTTGGTCGTAGGTTCAAGTCCTACCCGAGCCAGAAGTTCAAAAAGTCAGGCCGCCGCTCGAGGCGGCCGGCTTTCATTCCGAGGTGTCATTTCAATGTCAACGATTCCGTGCGATTTCTGCCCCCATCCGGTCGACCGGGCACAAATGGAGGAAATTGAAATTTCTCACTACGTGCCCGATAGCTCCGGCGAAGATCTTGCCTACGCGCGGACATATTTCTTCGGCCATCCCGACTGCGTTCGGAAGTTCTACCGTACGCTCATCGATCATAAGCTCGACCTTTTCAAGCACATGCCGAGCACCGGGTCGCCGCCCGACGCGGCACGCTGACTGCCCGCGTGCGCCCGTAGCGTAGCTGGATAACGCACAGCCCTCCGAAGGCTGGGATCGGGGGTTCGAATCCCTCCGGGCGCGCCACTTCCCCGCGCGCGTCAGCGTCGAACGCGCAGCGTCGCCCTTCGCATGTATTGATCGGCGACGGAATAATAAAGACGAATCAGTTCGCCGTCGGTGACGGCCGACGCCGCGAAAGCAATGTCGGTCTCGTCGTCCTTCGGGTGAGGCGGCGTTACCAGTGGACCGGCGCACCGATCGATGACTCGGCGGTAATCGCGATCGAAGCAAATCCAGCCGATTCTCCACTTGGCGCCGTTGGTCGCTCCGTTGTAAAACATCACCGCACGGTCGCCGATCGCCACGACTGGCCCCGTGCTGAGGTGCCACGAATCCCAGGACGCTTCACGTCGTTCAAACGGCGGATCGCCGACGCGCCAGGGGCCTTCGATGTATTCGGAGCGCGCGCGCCCAATGCGGGATTGGTCTTCGGCCGCATACTCGAAGAAGAGATGCCACGTGTTATCGTGAGCTAACGCGATCTCGGCCTCTTTGGGATTGAGGCAACCCGGTTGCGATGCGAGCGCGACGCCGCGTTTGCGCAAGTGCCGTGCGTCGGAGCCGGTGGCGAGCATGAGGGTGCCGCTAAGCCGCGCCTGGTTCCATCCCGTGTAGTAAACGTATGTATTAGCCGTAAGGACCGCGACGCTCAGATCTTCGCAGCCGTCCCGGTCATCTTCGCCGGGGCCGGGCGCGAGCGCCGGCTGCGCGTCCATCTCAAACACCAGCCCGTCTCGAGAAACACCGTAATAGATGCGCGCGATTTTCTTTGCCGGATCCTCGTCGCGCGGCACCGCGCGGATCATCGCACGCAGGGCAACGTCTTGCCGCCAAACGAAGGGGCTTAACTGGTAGTAC
>DATAPM010000426.1:0-4707 GCA_036265225.1 Vulcanimicrobiaceae bacterium | reverse complement strand
GCCCGTTACGGTCGAGCGACGATGGGGGACCGCGGCCTTCCAAAGGTCAAGAACCCGAACTATGCTGTTTGGGCCGATTCGTCTTGCGCTGCTCGGACTCTGCGCATCAGGGCTTGTGCTCCTCCTCTGCGCTCCCGCGCGCGCCCAGTGCGTTGCGAGTCCCGGTTCGATCTTCTTCGTTACCGATCGTCAGCCATTGGACGATGACCAACTCTTTAGCGGCGAGTGGGGCACCGATGCCAATCATAACCCCATAATCACCGCCGGCGTCATATCGGGGCCGGTAGTCAAAGCCAACGAATCTCGATGCTCGTCGCCGCAAGCGCTCATCAAAGCGATAAAGTCAGAGTTCGAGCCCAAGCGTCCCCGACAGGTTCTTGTCTACATTCACGGTTACTACACGTCGTTTGTCACGGCCGTCGAAACGGCAATGGCTCTAAAAAAGGGCCTGCGATTTCCAGGCCCGGTCATCGTGTATTCGTGGCCCGCGAGGAAGACCAGCGCGTTGGCCTATAAGACGGACGAGGCCAACGCGCGATGGTCGCTGCCTCACTTCATCACGTTTCTCGGAAACATCAACAAGGCGTTCCCTGGAATGCCCGTTTCTTTAGCCGGATACAGCTTAGGCTCGCGTTTCGTCACCGAGGGAATCGCGTTCTACCGTAAAGAGGGCTGCGGTAACTGTTTCGGTCGCGCCGTCCTGTTCGCGCCGGATGTCTCCGCTGGAGACCTGCGCAGCGCGCTCACGTCCTCGAACCTCTGCTCGGGGAAACCGGTTACGAACCCGATCGCTTCCGCGCCCGTCCTTCTCTACGTTTCGAACAACGACAAAGCGCTGCGACAATCGCAAAAGATTCATAAGAATCAACGCGCGGGGCAAGCGGGGGGCGACCTCATCCTGTGCAGCGGAGTCGACACGGTCGACGTAAGCTACCTCAAGAGCGGCGGGAATGCGGGCCACGGGTATTTGCTCGACCCTCGCGTCCTTCAAGACGCCGCCGCCGCATTTTCCGGAGTCCCGCCAACGTCCTCGCAACGAGGTTTCAAGCAAGCCTCGCGTACCGGCGGGATCTACTACGAGCTGCTGCCTTCTCCCTGAGAGGTAGAGCACGGCATCAGACGCGACGGTTAGTGGGTCAACGTCCAACCGTTAAGCTTTTTTGCTGCCACACCGTAATTCCCAAGCTGATAGACGGAGACACCCGCCGGCGAGAACGAAACATCGACAAATGGCTCGGCAAGCATGCCTTTGAGGTAATCCTCGGGTGCAAGACCGATCGTGACGTGCGGGCTGAAGTTCTTGCCGGTCTCATTTGGCACGAAGCCGGTGACGTAATCGATCAGGGGCTGTACGATTTCCGGATTTTCCGGCGTCGTAAAGTAAGCGGCTGCCGTTCCGGACGGCGCGGTGAAGGACTCGACCGCGTCAATCAATCTTTGTTGATACGCAAGCAAATCGTCGGTCGGGTGGATCACAATCCCGGCTAGGCCCAAACCCTGCCAGGGTATGTAATAGTACTTAAAGGCCGTCAACTTCCAAGTCGCGGGATGCTCGGTCGCAAGCACGTCACTCACAGTGGCGTAGACATCGTCGAGAGCCTCGGTCTTTACATGTCGTTGCAAGCACGAGATGTGAGGTTGATGAGCTGCATCCAGCGAATAGCCCTTCGGGAACACTTTCAGAAGGCGCCCATTAGCGGCCCGCGCATGCTCCACATTGAAGCGTTGGGGTCAAGTAAAATGTCGATTGCGGTGACGTCGCTCAATGGTTGTTTCCTCCCAGCATGTCTGTCCAGATCGGGCGCAGGATTTCCATTCCTGCGTTGAAAACCCGACCTACTCCTTGTCAAACGACGAGAAGGTCCGCGCTTATTCACCTTGGGTCGAGGAAGGGCGCTCAAAAGATGTCTGACGGAACAACTCAAAGCAAAATCACACGCCGCCGGTTTGCGGAAGGCGTCGGAGTAGCGGCCATCGGCGCCGCCCTGCCGCGCCTGGCGGGGGCTCAGAGTACGAAGCCGAGCGGCGACCGCAAAAACGCGCTCGATCACATCGTCGTTATCATGTTCGAAAACCGCTCGTTCGACAACGTCCTCGGCCGGCTCTACGGCCCCGGAGAAGTTGCGTCATTCGAGGGCGTCGCCGGGAAGGATCTCAAGAATCCGATTCCGGAGTGGGCCGCAAATGGCGCCGGCCGCAAGTTCGTACCGTATGGCGTCGCTGCGAACATGAACACGCCCAGCCCGGACCCGGGCGAAGAGTATCCCCATATAAACACCGATCTTTTCGGCGTTCAGGACGCAAAGAATCGGTTCGTGCCATTGTCAAAGATGGTTGCCCCGTTCAACGCCCCAAGTTCGGCGCAACAACCGACCATGGCCGGATTTGTCGCCGACTACATCAGCGCGTTCACCGCCGAGATGGGGCGCCAGCCAACGTACGAAGAGTACGCCCAAATTATGACGGGCTACACGCCCGAGCAGCTGCCCGTAACCTCCGCACTCGCACGTGGATTCGCTACCTTCGACCATTGGTTTTGCGAAGTGCCCTCGCAGACGTTTACGAATCGGTCGTTCTTTCACGCGGCCACGGCCTCGGGTTACGTGATCAACTTTCCACCGGCGGACGCGTTTCCGGTTCACAATACCGCAGAGACGATCTTCGAGCGCCTTGAATCAAAGGGCCTCACTTGGCGCGTTTATTGCGATGCGCCCAGTCCTGCTTCGATGACCGCTATCATCCACGCATCGCGCCTGCATCGCCGCTTTGCGACGAACTTCTTCTCGGTCGACGATTTTTTGGAGCACGCAAAGAACGGGCAGCTGCCCAACTACGCATTTATCGAGCCCAATTTGTGGCACGGTCATAACGACATGCATCCGCCGATCTCCGCATTACTCCACGGCTTACCGTGGGATCCGCCCTCTTCGCTCCTGGGCGGCGAAGCGTTACTTGCGAAGGTTTACGACGCCGTCAGAACGTCTTCGTCGCCGAGCGGATCGAACTATCTCAACACTCTGCTGCTGGTTGCGTTCGACGAAGCGGGCGGTACTTACGATCACGTCGCGCCGCCCGCGGCTCCGCCTCCCGATGCTTCGGCCCCGGCGGGCCAGATGGGATTTACGTTCGACCGCTCGGGCCAACGCGTGCCCGCCGTCGCGATTTCCGCGTGGATCCCCCAACGCCGCGTCGTTACGGAAGAGTACCGTCACACGTCGCTGATACGGACGTTGCGGGAGCGATGGTCACTTGGACCGCCGCTGACGGCCCGCGATGCCATAGCGCCGGACATCGCGCCGATACTCTCGCTCGACGCGCCGAGGCCGCCCGAACGATGGCCGGATGTTACGCCGCAGCCGGTGCCGCCATTCAACACGGCACTGCTCCCGCCAAACCTGCCGCTCTCCGTTCTCGGCAAGGGCATGTTCTTCGGACTTCTTGCCTTCCAGAAAAGTCTCGGCGCGAAGGTGCCCGAAATATCGCGCGATCGCACCATCACCGGCGCCCATGCGGAGGAGATCATTCGCAATATGTCGCTCGATATATTCCCGGGGTTGCGGAAGAGCGGATGATGGATCGACTTCCCTCATGGAACGACGGGGCGGCAAAGCGAGCGATCGTCGATTTCGTACGCCGCACGACGACCGAAGGAAGCCCGGACTACGTGCGAGTGCCCGACCGCGTCGCGCTGTTTGACATCGACGGAACGCTATGGGTCGAACAGCCGATGTATACGCAGCTCGCGTTCCTGCTCGATGACGTAAGGAAGCTGGCTCTCCAACATCCCGAGTGGAAGACGACGGAGCCCTTCAAGTTCGTCTTGGAAGACGACCTTGCCGGTTTGGCCGCAGCTGGAGTGCCGGGTCTCATGCAGCTTCTCGCCGCGACCCAGTGCGGAATGTCAACCGAAGAGTTTGCAGAAACGGCCAAGGACTGGATCGAAACGGCCCGTCACCCTCGCTTAACCGCCTTTACACGGAGTGCGTCTACCAACCGATGTTGGAGCTGATCAACTACCTACGGGCGGCTGATTTTGAGGTCTATATCGTTACCGGTGGGGGCGTCGAGTTCGTACGCCCGTGGGCCGAACGCGTGTATGGCATTCCGTTGCGACGCGTTGTCGGCAGTTCGCTCAAGACAAAGTTCGAAATGCACGGTGACCAGCCGGTTTTGATCCGCACCTCGGAGATCAACCTCGTCAACGACGGTATCGGCAAGCCGGTTGGAATCCATGAGTACATCGGACAGCAGCCGATCGCGGCTTTCGGAAATTCCGACGGTGACTTGGAGATGCTGCAATGGACGGCGGCCGGAAGCGGAGCCCGGCTAGTCCTACTGGTGCATCACACCGATGCCGAGCGTGAATACGCATACGACGCTCACTCACATTTTGGTATGCTGAGCAAGGCGCTCGATGAGGCGAACTCGAGGGGCTGGGTTGTGGTCGATATGCAACGCGACTGGAACACGATCTTCCCGGCCTAGCCGCCGCGTATGGCCGGCCTTAACACCTGCCGGCACCACTGACGGAAGGTGGTGGGGGTAGAGGATCTTCCGGACTGAGGCTCGTTGCTGTAGATTCCGTTTCTCACCGCCGCCGTCATGTCAATCACGGCCTGCGTTATCGCCTCCGATCGTCCGCCCGCGAGCATCGCCGCCTTCAGCGTCTCGTCCGACATGCTTTCAAAGCGTACTGCTTTGCCGAGC
>DATAPM010000425.1:0-9700 GCA_036265225.1 Vulcanimicrobiaceae bacterium | reverse complement strand
ACGTTTTCCAGCAGCAGAACGTCGCCGTCGTTCAGCGCATCGGCGGCCCGCAGAGCAACCTCGCCCACGCAATCGGCGGCAAAAGAAGCGGGAAGTCCAAGGCGTTGCGATAGCGCGCCGGCAACCGGCCGCAGCGAGAACCTGGGATCGGCTTTTCCATCGGGACGGCCCAGATGGGAGCAGACGATCGTGCGCGCGCCGCGGTCGTGCAGCCAGCGCAGCGTCGGAAGTGCGGCATCGATGCGCGCATAATCGACGATTTCAACGATGTCGTCCCGAGCGATGTCATCCTGAACGGAGGCCCCCGAGCTTGTCGAAGGGGCCGGAGTCGAAGGACCGATAGGGACGTTCAAGTCTTCGCGCACCAAGACGCGCTTACCGCGAACGTCGAGCTCCGTCAACTTTCGATAGGACATCGCTTACGGTTCGATCGGCGGCGCGAGTCTATGCAGTTGCCGGAATCGCGGATAGCACTTTCGCGGTGAGCTCTGCGAGGCGACACGAGTATCCCCACTCGTTGTCGTACCAGGCGGCGATTTGGACCAGATCGCCGTTAGCATTGTTCAGTTTGGCATCGACGATCGAGCTATAGGGGCTCTTCTTGAAGTCGCTGGAGACCAGCTCGTTCTCGGTGTAACCGACGTACTTGCTCAGCGCGCCTTCCGAGGCCCGCCGCAGAATAGCGTTGAGCTCCTCTTTGGTAGTCGGACGTTTGGTCTGCGCGACGAGATAAATCATCGAAACGGTCGGCGTGGGGACGCGCAGCGCGAACCCGTCGAACGTGCCTTCGATTTCGGGAATCGTAAGATACAGCGCCTTGGCGGCACCGGTCGAGGTCGGAACGATATTGGTCGCTGCGTTTCGCGCGCGCCGCATATCTTTGTGCGGTCCATCCAAGACGTTCTGATCGTTGGTGTACGAGTGAATCGTCGTCATGAAGCCTTTGACCCAACCCAGCTCGTCGACCACCGGCTTGACGGCGGTGGCCAGACAGTTGGTCGTACACGACGCATTTGAAATTACGTTGTGCTTCTCGGGATCGTAGTTCCGGTCGTTGACGCCGAGCACGATCGTGATGTCTTCACCCTTGGCGGGGGCCGAGATGATGACTTTCTTGGCGCCGCCTCCGTCGATGTGGGCTCGCGCCTTTGACGCATCGGTAAAGAGTCCGGTCGATTCGATGACCACGTCGACTCCGAGATCGCGCCAGGGAAGCTTGCCCGGGTCGCGCTCGGCGAAGACTTTTATTCTTTGATTGTCGATCTTCAGCAACGCGTCTTCGGCGGATACGTCGCCGCCGTAGACCCCATAGTTGCTGTCGTATTTGAAGAGGTGCGCGCAGTGCTGCGCGTCTATGAGGTCGTTGACCGCCGCGATCTCGATTTCCGGATGGCGCTCGACGAGCGCCTTGGTAAAATTACGTCCGATACGGCCGAAGCCGTTGATTCCGATGCGCATTAGGCGCGTTTACCGGACCGCTTTGGCGCTCCCCTGCCCGCCGCGAAGCTGGTCGCCCAGCCGTGCCAGCGTACCGAGCCGGCTGCTCACCGTAGACTTTGAAACGGGCGGATTGCAGCGCCGGCCCAGCTCGGCAAGCGATTCGTCGGGATACATAAGTCGCAGCTCGGCGACTTCGCGCAGCGGCGGGGAGAGGCGAGGCAAGCCGTACGCGCTTTGCAGGTACTCGATGAAGCGCCGCTGAGCGGCGGCCGCCTCCGCAGTGCGCTGTAAGTTGGCCGCTTCGGTGTTGACCAGGCGGTGAATGCGGTTTTTCGTCTCGCGCAACGCGCGAAGATCTTCCAACTGCAGGACGGCCGGAAAGGCTTCGATTTTGGTGAGCAGCTCGACGATCGTGTCGAAATCCTTGAAGTAGAGTAAGTTGCGGCCTTTACGGTGCGTCTCTTTCGGCGGGACGCCGGCGCTCCGCAGCATCCATTTCAAACGCTGCGCCGCCTCGGCATTGCGTGCGACAAACTCAAGATGATAGCCGTGCGCGCCGGCGGCGAGCGAACCGCAGGCGAGAAACGCCGCGCGAAGTTCTACCAGGCGGTCGCACTTGTGCATCGGCTTGGGAGGCTCGCCGCGCAGATGCTCGGGAAGTTCGATGGCAAAGGTCGGCAAGTGCTGCAGGCGCGTCGGCGAGCGCGTTTCGATGGCGCGCGACTTTTCTTCGAGCAGCGTCCAAAAAAGGCGCGCGACGGCATTTCGATGCGTCACGAACTCGCCGCCGGCGTTTCCGTAAAACGCCAGTCCCGCAAGAAGAGCCTGGCGGCAATGCGCGGCTTGCGGAAGGTCGCGGGCCAACGCGTCCTTGGTGTCGGCGGAGATTACACCCACTCTGAGTCGCCTTTACGCGAATCCAAGATCTCGTAGAGATCGGCCGCTTTGACGGAGGGCGTGACGCGCAGCGGAACTTCGCGGACGCGCACGGTCACGAACTTGGTGGCGTAGTGAATCTCGAACTCGTCCCCCGGCTTCACCTGATAACCCGGCTTGAGCGTCTTGCCGTCTTTGGTAATCCGCCCGTGCTCGAGCGCCTCGTGTGCCTCGCTGCGCCGCCTGGCCAACCGTGAAACCTTCATAAACTTATCGAGCCGCACGGAGTCCCCAGTTCCACGCCGAGCGTCGAAGGCAGCCCCCGGCCGGAGAGGGAGGCTATCGCAGAATTGACAGTATAGCGATATATCGGTTACTATCGCGTCATTATGAATTCGAATTTCTGGGGTCATCACCGCGGGCACGGCCCGATGGGCTGGTGGGGGGAGCACGGGCGCGGGTTCGGCCGGCACGGCGGGCGCCGTTTGCGGCGCGGAATCTTGAAGGTCGCGCTGCTCAAGCTGCTGGCCGAGATGCCGCGGCACGGTTACGATCTTATCCGCGAGGTCCGGCAAAAAGGCTGGGCCGGCGGGGCCGGATCGGTCTACCCCATCTTGGCCGCACTAGAGGCGGCCGGCCTCATCGCCGGGCGCGACGAGGGTCAGCGGCGCACCTACGAGATCACCGAGAAAGGACGTCAAGTTTTGGGCGAGCACGCAGCCGAGTTCGAGCGTTTTCTTGCGGATGAAGAGGACGAGGAAGAGGCGGTCGACGACGGCGCCGCGCAGTTACGGGATTCGGCCGGCAGATTGATGCAGGCGGTCGCGCAAATCGGGCCGTCGTCGAAGCCCGAAACCATCGGCCGCATTCGCGAGTTGCTCGACGGGGTCCGCAAAGAAATTTATCAAGCTTTAGCCGAGGAGTAGTTTCGCCGCTATGGCACAGGCGCGAGCGGCGCCCCGCCGGGGCGTCAATATCTTGGAGGAGGGCAAGCCGATGTGGCGGATCCTCCTCGTCTTTTTGATACCGCTAATGCTGAGCAACGTGCTGCAGTCTGCTTCGCAGACGATGGCCAGCATCTGGATCGGCCGGTTGATCTCGACGCAGGCGCTCGGTGCCGTGTCGTCCGTCTTTCCTATTATCTTTCTTCTCTTCTCGTTTGTATTCGGCGTGTCGAGCGGCAGCAGCGTCCTGGTCGGCCAGGCTTTCGGCGCGCGCGATCACCACAAGGTGAAGAAGATAGCCGGGACCGTGCTCGGAGCGTCGCTCTACCTCGGCATCATCGTCGCGATCGTCGGTTCGGTCGGTTCGGCTACGGTGCTGAAGTGGCTGGCGACACCGCCGGACATCATCGCTCAAGCCGACGCTTACGCGCGCGTAATCTTCTTGACCATGCCGGTGTTCTTCGTCTATTTCGTTTATGCGACGATTCTGCGCGGCACGGGTGACTCGACGACGCCGTTCTATGCCCTGATCGTTTCGGCCGTCTTGGCCATCGCGATCACGCCGCTCTTTATCCTCGGCGTCTTCGGCCTGCCCAAGCTCGGCGTGGTCAGCGCCGCGGTGGCGGGGCTTATTGCCAACTCGGCCGCGCTGGCGTGGCTGATCTACTATTTGGCGCGGCGCGACCATCCGCTGAAGCTCGATCGCGAAACGCTCTCCGACATGCGCATCGACTGGGCGATTTTACTCTCGGTCGTCAAAATCGGCGTGCCGACCGGCGTGCAAGTGATGATGGTCTCGCTGGCCGAGATCGCCGTGATTACATTCGTCAACCACTTTGGATCGAGCGCGACGGCGGCGTACGGCGCGGTCAACCAAGTCGTGGGCTACGTGCAGTTCCCGGCGATTTCGATCGGCATTGCCGCATCGATCTTCGGCGCGCAATGCATCGGCGCTCGACGCGAAGACAAGCTGGGCAGCGTGATTCGATCCGCCGTCGGGCTGAACTACGCCATCGGGGCGGTCATTATCGGTGCCTGCTACGTCTTTGCCTGGAACATTCTAGGATGGTTCATCACCGACCGGCATACACTGGAAATCGCGCACCAGCTGCTGATGATCACGCTGTGGGCTTACGCCATCTTCGGAAACTCCGCCGTGCTCAGCGGCCTTATGCGCGGCAGCGGATCGGTCATCTGGCCAACGGCGATAGGAATCTTCTCGATTTGGGTGGTCGAAGTTCCCGCCGCGTATTTGTTGATGCAGCGTATCGGGCTCGACGGCGTTTGGCTGGGTTATCCGATCGCGTATTGCACGGGACTCGTGCTGCAGTTCCTCTTCTACGAGTTCTTCTGGAAGCGCCAGACGCACGAGCGCCTAGTCTAAGGGCCTAGCCTTTAGGCGGGCTCACGGACTGCCCGTAAGGATTTACGGGAGCTATTGCCGCCGGGATCGTTCGCTTCGGATTGCCGCCGTTGCCGTAGTTGAAGAAATCTTGGCGGCTGGGACAGTTGAGATTGCCGGCGGCCACGGCGTTTTGCTTGCGCGTCGTGCCGCCGATGAACGGCTGTACTGCAACCATCCAATTCGTTCCGGGATAGCAGTCGTCAGTGAGATGGGTCGTGCCGACGACGGTCGCCGTCGAGCCCGATACGGTGACGCGGTAGATCATCGTCGTGTAGTAGTACTGGTAGTCCTGATCGGTCACGGTGATATAGGAGCCGTCCCACGAAACGGCGCCCGGAAAGGCAATCGTTACTCCGGTGAGCAGCGTGAACTGATTGGTTCCGGCGGGGAGCTCGGCGAACTTCGTAGAGCCCGAATAATCGGTCCCCTGAATGAAGAGATTGCCGCTGGGATCGTAGCCGCCGGGCCAGAGATGATAGAGGCTGGCATCGGTATAGTAACTCTGGCTGCCGCTCAGCCCGCCGGCGAACACGTCGACGCCACCGGTGCCGCTGCTGACGCCATTGAAGTTGGCGACCGCGACGTTACCGGTTTTTCGATCGACCGAGCAGCCGATGGGGTAGCCGAAATCGTCGTTTGCGGTAGCAATCGGCGTCGTGCCGCCGTGCGCGTACTCGTAAATCTTCGCGGTGTCGTTGTCGACGACGTACACGTTGCCCCGACGGTCGAGGCACTGCCCGTAAGGGAAGCTGAGGCCGGTGATTTGCCCGTAGAGTTTTCCAGATTTAACGCGATAATTATAGATCTGAATCGTGCCCGTCGAGGCGTCGGAGACGTAGAGCAGCCACTGCTTTCCCGCGTCGGGGCGTATCCACGACCGGCCGCGGTTCAGGTGGCGCACCGGTACGATACCCAATGCATTAGTCATTGCGATGCGTGCGTTGCCGGCCGGTTCCAGAGCGCCGGGCACGGCATTCGCCGCAGTCTGACCGTTCGAACCGCAGCCCGCAAGTAATCCGCCGGCCGCGGCGATGACCAAGGCGCGTCGCGCCGATTCAGCAATCATCTTTTGCTCAGTCTCCTTGCTGATTTGTAACGTTCGGCCTCACCGCGCCGTTGGCCCACTGCCTGCTTAGATTCGCTTCTTATCCTTGGGCGTGACGCAGGTTCCGGTCGCGCGGCAGACGACGAGCGGCGGATCTAAGACGTCGGCGGCACTCTCGCCGGCGTCCGGCCGCGCTGCAATAACTTTGCGTGCCACGAAGGCCATCTTCCGGGAAGTGCGCCCGACCTGGACGATGTGCCCTTCCGCCTCGATATAGTCGCCGGCGTGCGTCGGCGCAAGGAACCGGATCTCATCGTAGGCGGCGAAGAGTCCTTCATCGCCATCCAGACGGATCAACAGCTCCGTTGCTACGTCGCCGAAGAGCGCAAGAATGCGCGCTCCGTCGACGAGTGAGCCGCCGTAGTGCGCGTCGGCGCTGCTCATCCGGACGCGCAGCGTGCAGCGCAGACTCGTTGCTTCTAGGTCTTCGCCAGTTGCCATAGTTCCTCGAGTTCTTGGAGCGAGAGGTCGGAGATCGCTTTGCCATTCTCTTCGGCGCGCGCTTCCATAAAGGCAAAGCGCCGGTAGAACTTTTCGTTGGCCTCGCGCATCGCCGTCTCGGCGTCGATGCCGAGCGCGCGCGAGAGGTTGACTAGCGTGAAGAAGAGGTCGCCGAGCTCTTCTCGCACGCGCGGATCGTCTTGCTTCTCGCGGCGCGCTTCGGCGAGCTCCTGCGACTCCTCGGCGACCTTGTCGAGAATTCCGCCGACGTCGGGCCAATCGAAGCCGACGCGCGCCGCTTTTTCCTGCATTCGCTGGCCGCGCTGCAAAGCGCCAAGATGTTTGGGAATTCCGTCGAGGCGACTACGGCGGCTGCGGCCGGTCTTTTCCAGGGCTTTGAGCCGCTCCCAGTTGCGCCACTGGGCGTCGACGTCTTCGATGAGCGCATCGCCGAAGACGTGGGGATGGCGGCGCACCATTTTATTGGAGAGCGCGTCGATCACGTCGGCGATGCTGAACTTTCCGACCTCCATACCCAGTTGCGCGTGGAAGAGCACTTGCAGCAGCAGATCGCCGAGCTCTTCGCACAGGCCTTCCACGTGGGAGATCTCGATGGCTTCGACGACTTCGAACGTCTCTTCGATGAGGTACGGCACGAGCGTCCGATGCGTCTGCTCGCGGTCCCACGGACAGCCCATCCGCAGACGCGCCATGATCTCGACCAGATCGTCCCAGGAATAGTGCGCCGAGTGCGGCGGCAGCGGCACGAGCGGCATGGCGATCGAAGCGGTGAGCGTCGCTCGCGGTACACCCGGGAGAATTTCCACCTCGATGCCCCGCGTTTCGAAGGCGCGCAAAAGCAGCGGCAATCCAGGAAAATCGGAGAGCGGGTTTCCGAGCACGCCCAGCCCTAACGCGGTGCCGCTCTCGGAGAGTTTCCCGATGCCGTCCACAACTGCCGCGACGGCCTCGCCGCTGCCGCGCACCAGCAGCGTCGGATCTTCGACCATTCCGCGAAGAATCGTGACGCCGTTTCGTTCCAGGTAGCTAGTGAGATCGGGCGGCGCGAGGAGAACGATCGCCTTGCCCATCTCACGGAGTGCGTCGAGAGAGCCGAGGGTTAGCAGCTGTGGATCACCCGGTCCCAAACCGGCAATGCGAACGAGCACGGCTAGAAGCTTCGCACCGATTGCGCGTGTGCCTACTGTCTCAGTGTGACGGGAAAAGAGAAAGGGCCGCGGTTGCGGCCCTTTCGGTCGGGTTGCTACTGCATCGCTTAGGGTGATGCAGCGGCGCTTGGGCTCGCGGCCGGCGCGCTGCCGCCGGCGGCCGGTGCGGCCGCGGATCCCTTGGGTTGCGGCACCGGCGGAGGAATGTTGTTGAAGACTCCCTGGAACTGCGGGTCGTTGACCGTAATGTTCGCCTTCTGCTGAAGGCCCGCGAGGAACGGTTGGATCAACGGCGCTTCCTGCTGCTGGCGGAGGAGGTCGGTGATCTGCGGCGTCGCACTGGCGAGCGTCGCTTTTGTTCCCGGCGTCCGCGACTCAACTTGGATGATGTGGTAGCCGAACGGCGATTTGATCGGCGGGCTGATCTGATTGAGCGGCGCCGAGAAGGCGTACTTGTCAAACGCCGGCACCATCTGTCCCTTGCGGAACGAGCCGAGGTCGCCGCCCTTGTCTTTGCTGCCCGGATCGGTTGAGTATTTCTTGGCCAGCGTCGTAAAGCTCTGTCCGCCCTTGAGGTCGGCTTCGACTTTCTGCGCTTCTGCCAGATTGGGTACTAAGATGTGACGCGCCGTTACTTGCTCGGGCTTGTCGAACGAGGCGCGATTCTTATCGAAGTACTGCTTGATCGCCGTAGGCGAAATCGTTACGTCTTTGGCCAGCGCCTTGTCTAGGACGATCTGCTCGCGCAGGGCGTTGCGCACGTCGGCCTCGGTAAGGCCGCGCGCCTTGAGCATCTCATCCCAGGCGCCGCTCGGGAAGTTGGCCTTGAGTTGGTTCTCGCGCGTATCGATCTCGGCGTCGGTCACCGCGATGTTATTGTTCTTGGCGTACTGCATGAGGAGCGTTTCCTGTACCATCTGCTGCAGTACGGTTTTGGCCATCGGACTGGCCGCGAGACGCTTGTCAAAGTCGGCCTCGCTGATCGGTTGGCCGTTTACCGTGGCCACTGCACCGCTACCCGAGCACGCCGCCAGCGACGTGCCCAGCATAAGGGCGGTGAGAGCCACGACAATGCGTTGGGCTTTCGACATCTTTACTCCGTGGGAAAGGTCAGTGCGTAGGAAGCGGGGCCGAGGGCCCCGCGTTACGGCGCCGAGGTTCGCGTGCGGCCCCGCGTGTCCTCTTTGAGGGTGCTCAAATTGCTTCGAGGAGCCTTCTGAGCAGGGGCATCCAGCTATTGGAGGACGCGCCTTTGGGGCGGGCCGCCGCGGGGAGCTCCACGAGCATGCGGCCGTCGCCGAATCGGAACCGGTTCTTCGTCAGCGCCGCAAGCTTGCCGACGGCTGCTGGGTCAAGTTCGAAGCCCGAACCGACGCCGAGGGTGAGCCGTTGCTCGTCCACGACGACCCGCGTCACGCGCTTGCGCAGCGCGATCGCCCGCAGTTTGGTAAGCTCGACCAGATTTGCCAGCGGCTCGGGGAAGGCGCCGAAACGATCGCGTACACCGGCGGCGACCTCCTCGACTTCCTCTTCCGTACGCGCCTTGGCCAACTGCTGGTAGACGGCGATCTTCTGCGAGACTTGCGAAATGTAGTCGTTGGGAATGAAAGCATCGATCTTCACGTCGATGACGGCTTCCTGACGTTCCTCAAGCGCTTCGCCGGCACCGCGGCGCTGCGCGATGGCCTCTGCGAGCAGCTCGCAGTACGTATCGAAACCGACCGATGCGATGAAGCCTGACTGCGCCGATCCAAGCAGATTACCGGCTCCGCGAATCTCTAAATCGCGCATTGCGATCTGCAGGCCAGAGCCGAGATGCGCGAACTCGCGGATCGCCTCTAGGCGTGCTTTGGCCTCTTCGGTGAGCGCTTTGTGTCCCTGATAGAGCAGGTAGCAATAAGCTTGATGGTTGGAGCGGCCGACACGGCCGCGCAGTTGGTAGAGCTGCGCGAGCCCAAAGCGGTCGGCATCATTTACGATCATGGTGTTGACGTTTGGTATGTCGATCCCGTTCTCGATGATCGTCGTGGCGACGAGCACGTCGAGCTCGCCGTCGATGAAACGCTGCATGACCGGCTCCAACTCGGACTCGCGCATCTGACCGTGACCGACGGCAATTCGCGCGCGCGGAACCAGTTGCTCCAACGCGTTCCTTACGGCGTAGATCGAATCGATGCGGTTATGCAGATAGTAGACCTGGCCGCCGCGATCCAACTCGGCGGCGATGGCCCGCTGCACCACCGCGTCGCTGGCCGGGATCACCAGCGTTTTGATCGACATCCGGTTCTTGGGGGCCGTTTGAATCAGCGAGAGGTCGCGA
>DATAPM010000424.1:0-5661 GCA_036265225.1 Vulcanimicrobiaceae bacterium | reverse complement strand
ACTGATCGCCGTATCCCAGCTTCGACGAGTCGAGATGCTCGTCGAGCGTACATTGAATCTTCGTTCCTGCCCTGATGGTTTGCGACGGCACCAACGTCGTTGCGAGTGCCGGCGCGGAAGCGGCGATTCCCGCCACCAGCGCGAGGCCGGTAAAGATCGCTTTAGGACGCAAAGTTTGGAACACGCAGATCCTCTCCTTGAAAAGCGGCTGCATCGCGAAGAGCGTCGACGCGGTCGACGCGCTCCCACGGGAGATCGAGGTCGGGGCGGCCGAAGTGACCGTAGGCCGCCGTCTGCTTGTAGATCGGACGTCGCAGGTCGAGGAAGTGAATGATCGCGGCGGGCCGCAAATCGAAGACTTTAAGGACCGCGCGCTCGATCCGTTCTTCCGGCACCTTCGCCGTGCCGAACGTCTCGACGGCAACGCTCACCGGGTGCGCGACGCCGATGGCATAGGCCACCTGCACCTCGCAGCGCTCGGCGAGTCCGGCCGCGACGACGTTCTTGGCGACCCAGCGCGCGGCGTATGCGCCGGAGCGGTCGACCTTGGTGGGATCTTTTCCGGAGAACGCTCCGCCGCCGTGACGGGCCATGCCGCCATAGGTGTCGGCGATAATCTTGCGTCCGGTTAGACCGGCGTCGCCCTTGGGGCCGCCGATAACGAAGCGCCCGGTAGGATTGACGTAGATGCGCGTCGCTTCGTCGCGCATCGAGAGCGGAATGACGTGTTCGATGACGCGCTCGGCGATCTCGCGGCGAATCTCCTCCAGCGGAATCTCCGGATCGTGCTGCGTCGATACGACGACTGCCTCAACGCGTATGGGACGGTCGTCTTCGTATTCGACGGTCACCTGCGACTTGCCGTCGGGACGCAGATATGGAATGTCGCCATTCTTGCGAACCGCCGCGAGGTGACGGGTCAGATTGTGGGCGAGGACGATCGGCACCGGCATCAGCTCGCGCGTCTCGCGACAGGCATAGCCGAACATCATGCCTTGGTCGCCGGCCCCGAGCAGTTCGAACTCATCGTCATCGCCGCCCTTGGCCTCCATCGAACGATCGACGCCCATCGCGATGTCCGGCGACTGCTCGTCGATCGAGACGCTCACACCGCAGGTCTCGGCGTCGAAACCGATGGCCGAGCGCGTGTAGCCAACCTCGCGCACCACCTCACGGGCGAGGCGCGGAATATCCACGTACGTTTTAGTCGTTACCTCACCGGCGAGGTGAATCTGCCCGGTGATCGCAAACGTTTCGACGGCGACGCGCGAGTACGGATCCTCTTTGAGGAGTGCGTCGAGCACCGCATCGGAGATTTGGTCGGCAAGCTTGTCGGGATGCCCTTCGGTCACCGACTCGCTGGTGAAGAGCCCCTTGTACGGCACGTTACGTTCCCTCGCTCCACGACGCCACGTACTTGACCTGTTCGGGCGTCATCGTATCGATCTCGACGCCCATCGTCGCCAGCTTGAGCTGCGCGACCTCTTCGTCGATCTCGACGGGAACGTCGTAAACCTTCTTCTCCAGCGCTTCGTAATGCGTCGCGAGATAGACCGTCGCCAATGCCTGATTGGCGAACGACATGTCCATCACGGCCGCCGGGTGGCCTTCGGCTGCGGCCAAGTTCACCAACCGGCCGTCGGCGAGAATGCAGATGCGCCGGCCGTCGTGCAGTTCGTACTGCTCGACGAAGGTGCGCGGCTCGATGCGGCGCCGCGCCAGCGCGCGGATCGACTCGAGATCGAGTTCGTCGTTGAAGTGCCCGGAGTTGCAGACGATCGCGCCGTCCTTCATCAGCTTGAAGTGCTCTTCGCGGATGACGTGATAGTTGCCGGTGACGGTGACGAAGATGTCGCCGATCTTGGCCGCTTCGTTCATCGGCATCACGCGGTAGCCGTCCATCACCGCTTCGATTGCCTTGCGCGGATCCACCTCGGTGACGACGACGTTGGCGCCCATGCCGTTGGCGCGCGACGCGATGCCGCGCCCGCACCAGCCGTACCCGACGACGACCAGCGTGCGGCCGGCGAGGAGAACGTTCGTCGCGCGGATGATGCCGTCGAGCGTGGACTGCCCGGTGCCGTAGCGATTGTCGAACATGTGCTTGGTCAGCGCGTTGTTCACCGCGATCACCGGATAGGGAAGAACGCCGTCGCGTTGCATCGCCTTGAGGCGAATGACGCCGGTGGTCGTCTCTTCGCAGCCGCCGATCATGCGCTCCAGCAAGTCGGCGTGCTTGGTAAAGATGCTGGTGACGAGATCGCACCCGTCGTCCATCGAAATCTGCGGCTCCGTGGCGATCACCGACTCGATGTGCGAGTAGTAGGTGTCGTGATCTTCGCCTTTGATCGCATAGGTGGCGATTCCGTAATCGCAGAGCGCCGCCGCGACGTCGTCCTGCGTCGAAAGCGGGTTGCTCGCGCAGAGCGCGATCTCCGCGCCGGCAGCCTGAAGCGCGAGCATCAAGTTCGCCGTTTCGGTCGTCACGTGTAGACACGCTCCGATGCGCACGCCTTGCAGCGGCTTATCTTCGGCAAAACGATCGTGAATCTGGGCCAGCACCGGCATGTACGCCGCCGCCCAGGCGATGCGCGAGCGGCCGCTTTCGGCAAGACCGCGATCTTTAACGCTTCCTATTGCCGAGCTGCGCGGCGTGGTGGTTGTATCCAAAAGGGGCACTCTTTTCGACTCCTACGCGAAAAATTGGAAAGGCTCGGGGCCCTTCGCCGCATCATACGCGACCTCCGCCGCACCTCGTTCGACCTACGTCGCAGGCTCGCGGTTGCGGCCCGCCAACCCATTGCGCGTGGAGAGCCTCAGCGATTACTTAGAACGGCTTGCTTCGAGGGAGGCCGTGCCCGGCGGCGGGAGCGCGGCGGCTTTGGTCGGCGCGCTTGGCGCCGCGCTGGCGGCGATGGTGGCGCGGATCGGGGCGACCGACGGCGCGTTGGCGCGCGAAGCCGACCAACTACGCGCGCAGCTGATCGAAGCGCAATTTCGCGACGAAAGCGCCTTTCGCGCGGTCGTCGCAGCTCAGGCGCTGCCGAAAGGCAACGATGGCGAGAGAGCCGCGCGTCGCAGCGCGCTCGAGAGCGCGCTCAACGGCGCGGCCGAAGCCCCGCTGCATGCCGCGTCGCTCGCGCTCGCGGTGCTCAAACTCTCGGAGCGCGTCTTCGATTCGTCGACCGCGGCGCTGGTGAGCGACGCCGGGTGCGCGGCCGAATTCGCTAATGCTGCGGTTCTGGCGTGCGCCTACAACGTTCGCATCAATCACCGGTATATGAAGGATGCGGGGGCGATCGCCCGTCAGAGCGCCGCGCTCGCCGCGATGGAAGAGCAGTCAGCGCAGACCTTAGCGCGCCTGCGCGAGCGCCTCGAGGCCGCGTTAGCTCCGCGAAGCAAGACCTAAGAGGCGAATCTCAGATCGAGGTGTAGGTCGCGGTGGCCATCGCGCCGAGGATCTCGCCGGCAAAGTGCCCGGTGTCCTCGTTGGGCTTGCCTTTGATCGTACCGACGTAAAAAGCAAAGGCAACGTGGCGACCGCCGCGCGTCGTCATGTAGCCGGCGAGCCCCTTTTGGACGAACTCGCCGTCACCTAAGTAGTCTTCGCCGCCATCGGTTCCCGTTTTGGCGAAGACTTTTCCGCGCGCTACCGATTTGGTCTGGATGCTCGCCAGCGTGCCGTCGACACCGAGAATCGGCAGGCCGCGCAGCAGCAGCGGATACCATTGCTGCAGACGCACCCAAGCGAGATAGTGAACCATGAAATCGGGGGTGAAGTAGGCGCTGCTGCCGAGACCGTCTTCCTGAATTGCTTGATTCACGTCGAGGCCGGCGCCGGCGAGCATCTTATTCTCCAGCGCAAATCCGGCTTTCAAATAGTCGCTCTTTGCATGCGCCAAATAGACGGCCCACATATACGGCAGCAGCCCGGCGTGGAGATTGTCGCTCACCTTCAGCGTGATGTAGGCATCCTCCGAGAGCGGCGGCGAGACGTGGCTCGCAACCAGGCTCGATACGTCATACGGGCCTACCGGTGCGGGCGCGGCCGAGGCCGGCGGCACGACCGTTACTCCGGCGTCTTGTAGCGCCACCGTGAATGCCGCTTGCGCAAAGAGCTTTGGCTCGGGAACGCGATAGGCGTAAAGAATGCTTGGACCCGGCGCCTGCGCACCGGTGATGGTAACGACGTGGTGTCCGGCCGCGTCGCGGACGTCGTTGCTCAAGTCGATGGCCGCATCGCTCTTGGGCGCACCGGTCTTCGCTTGATTGACGAAGGTAACGTATGGCGTCTGCGGCGACACGGCGACGCTCACCGGATCTCCGGGACTCTCCCCTGGAGTGACGGTGACGTCGACGACATTGTCATTGACGACGATCGGGGAGACGATGACGCCTGTTCCACCCTCGGCGCCTTGGTCCGGGAAGAGCGACGTATCAACGACGACGCTGCCCTCCACGCGGGTGACTCCGGATTTTTGAACTTGGGCGGCGAGGTCGCGTAGAACGGCCAGCGGATCGCCGGGCACGGCTTTGGTTTCGGGCGAGCCATCGTACGCGTGGTCCTCGTTTTCGAAGGCGAGCGTACCGTCGGGACGGATGCGCTGCGAGAGATTTGGATCGCCGCTTGCGACCAAAACGAGATCGCCGCGTAACGTGCCGCCAGGTTCGAGCGTTCCCGTTCGATACACCGGCGTGGTCCAGCGAAAATCCGGCCCCAACAGCGCCAGGCTCGTGCCTTCAGTTAAGAGCTTCGTCGTCGAGGCCGCCACCATGAGCGTCTGAGCGTTGCGCGCGTAGAGCACGCGTTTGGCGTCGAGATCGTAGACCTCGGCGCCAACGCTGGAGTAGCGTAGCCGCGGCGCGCGCATGGGCGACTCAATCGCCGCCGCAAGCGCTGCCGTCGCGACTGCGGCGATCATGCGAAGACTTCTACGAGTTCCAGGAAGGGCGCGAGATCGTCGGCGTCAACCTCCATGCCGACGCCTCTGGTGTGGTAGCGGATGTCGTGAAAGTCCATCCCGCCGGTCATCACCAGGTTGTAGCGTTTGGCCGTCTCGCGAAACTCGCGCGTGTCTTGCGCCGAGTGGAGCGGATAGAAGACTTCCAGACCACGCAGCCCGTGCGGAATCAGCTCGTCGATCAGCGAGCGGTCGTCGAGACGCCCGGGGTGGGCCAGCACCGGAATTCCGCCAGCCGCCGCGATCGTTTCGATGGCGTGCTCCGGCGTCGTGTAAACCTGTGGGACGTAGCCCGGCATGCCCCCGCCGATCATGCGTTTGAAAGCATCGTCGACGCTTTGAGCGATGCCTAAGCGTACTAGCGCCTTGGCAACGTGCGGACGCCCGACGGCATCGGCGCTTCCGGCTTCGTGCAGAACCTCTTTGAGCGAAATCGGGTAGCCGGCTTCCTGCAGCTGCTTGACCATCGTCTCGGCGCGGACGCGGCGCTGAACTTGGTTATATTCGAGCAGCTCGGTGATCTGCGACGGTCCGGTCGGCACGCCGTAGCCCAGCACGTGGACTTCGTTCTTCCGCCAGGTGGTGTTGATCTCGATACTCGGGATAAAACCCGATCCGGCGTACGGCGTGAAGTTGCCGTAGGCCGCAACCGTGTCGTGATCGGATATCGAGAAGAGCTCGACCCCTCGCTCTTCCATGA
>DATAPM010000423.1:0-1533 GCA_036265225.1 Vulcanimicrobiaceae bacterium | reverse complement strand
AAAGTGGCCCAAATGAGGCGTTTGACACCACTGTGTCACCAGTCGACGAAACCCTGAGCCGCCTCCCCCGCGAGGACTCGCGGCGACCACGTCAATTGAGAGGTGCCTCGTGCCGGTTGCCGGCACGGCCGACATCGCTTGCTGCGACCGGATGCACTACATTGCAACGGTCCCGAACACCTGGAGGGAATCGATGCGTATCCATTCGTTGTCGGCTCTGACCTGCGTTCTCTTCGTCGGATTCGGCGCGGCGGCGCTGTCGGCGGAATACATGGAGAAGAACGAGCGGCAGAAGGCCCGGGCGTATTCGCCGGGAGTGATCACCGAGGGCGGCCGTATCGTCTGGCTCGCGGGCCAGACCGCGCTGCAGGACGACCAGGGGCGCGACCTCGCCGGCAATTTCGCAGGCCAGGCGCGACACGTCTTCCACCTGATCGACTAGTGGGGCGTTTCCGAAGTTCGAATCATATCGACATGATCAATCAACCCTCGTCCTGAGGAGCGCGCTCTTGCGCGCGTCTCGAAGGACGGCCACAGGCGAGACCGTGCCGGTGGCCGTCCTTCGAGACGCCGTGCTTCGCACGGCTCCTCAGGACGAGGTCCGCGGGTTTGAATTCCACTCCGTCCGATATGATCGGTTTCATGGAATCGATCGACTAGTTGGCGCTCACGCCGCGCGCACGCGCGTGGGCACGCCGCAGTTACCCGGCTGCCTACGAACCCACGCGAGGGGCTTTGTTTACCTTGCCACTACGAAGATCGGCGATTTGGGTCCACCGACATAACGCATCGCCAAGGACTGCGACCGCGCTAAAGCCGGCACGAGAGTCGGGGCGGGTACATGTGCGTGCGCTGAGAAGAGGGCAGCGGCCCTGGCTTTCCTCACTTCGGCCTGCGCAGCTGCCATCAGCACACTTGAGGCCGTCACGCTCGCTGTTGCGAGCATCATCACGCGCGTGATCCGTCGGATGTTCATGGCTAAAGCTCCGAGTTAGACTTCGCAATCCGAGTCTTACGGGTTGCTGATGCGACCTTGCGGGATTGCCCGTCGGCGGTAAATGAGTCCCACGTATCGCACATCCACTCGGCTGCTGGACGCAGTGCCCTTGCAACGTATTGTGGTTTATGTGCTTTTGTCACCCACTCTGGCGCCTGCAGAGTGATCTTTGGTGCTACGACCGAAGTGCTATTTGTGACGCTCGCCGCGTTTTGCGATCATCGTTATCGCAATCGCAGTTTTGTGACTCGATGGTTTGAGGAAAGCTGCCACATCGCCGTAGCGATGCACCGTGAAATCAATCTCGAACTCCAGGTCTGCGCAACTCACAAGCAGAACTGTACGAGCCACTAGGCGTCCTTATTCCCATTACCGTGCCAGTGGGGCCGTTTTGATGCATGCTGTTTTTCAAGGTGCCTTGAGGTACTTTCGTTGATAGCCTGTAAAGGGGCGCTTGGATGAAGATTCTCTTGGTCGACGATCACGCACTGATTCGCGATGCATTGCGGGGCATTGTCAAGGAATTAGCTCCCGAC
>DATAPM010000422.1:0-13896 GCA_036265225.1 Vulcanimicrobiaceae bacterium | reverse complement strand
CGAAGCCAAAACAAAAGTCCCCAATATCCGCGGAAGTACATGGTGATGCCCTTTACTATCGGCTCTCCTTCGAAAGCATTCGCGACCGCATTCTCGCGACGAGTTTCGTCGACGCGGCCTGGATGCTGACCCGCGCCTGGGTGCGCAAGCCGGCATAAAATTGGTGGGGTTCCCCGACTACGCTTGCTTCTGGCGGCGCTATACGATGCGCAAAAGGAAGGGGAACCGAAATGCAACCCACTTTACAGCGATCTTTACTGACCGCGGTCGCGGCTATGCTGCTTGCGAGCGCCGTTACCGCCTGCTCCGGCCAGCCTGGCTCGGCGATTCCGAACAATCCGCAAGCCGCGGTCAGCAGCAACCTGCGCGAACGGGCGCGCATTCCGAAATCACGATTCAAGAGCGTCGAGTACACCAAAGGCATTACGCCGAACAGCATGCCGCGCGGAATCACGTCGGGCTTTCCCGAAGCGATGTGGTTCACGCAGCCGGGTTCCAACCAAATCGGGCGCGTCAACAAGAACGGCGCAGTGAAGGAGTTCACCGCTTCGCCGAACGCCGTTAACAACATTGTGACTGGACGAGACGGCAACATCTGGTTCACCCAGGGCGGCAGCGACACCATCGCTCGCATGACGCCGAAGGGTAAGATCACGAGGTTCACGGTCGGCAACGAAGCCTACGGGCCGTTCGATATCTGCAATGGCGGCGACGGCAACATCTGGTTCACGTTCCGTTCGCCGAGCACGAATGCTATCGGGCGCATTACACCCTCGGGCGCGGTTTCGCTCTTCACCAACGGGCTTTCGCCGGGCGACGTCGCCGTGCACGATATCACCGAAGGCCCCGATGGAAACGTCTGGTTCACCGAGGAGTTCAACAATCGCATTGGCTCGATCACGCCGTCGGGCACCATCACCGAATACTCCGAGGGCTTCAGTTCCAACGCCGGACTCACCGACATTACCGCCGGCCCCGACGGCGCGCTCTGGTTTGCCGAGAACTCCATCAATCAGATCGGACGCATTACTACTGGCGGCGCAGTGACCGAGTATGCACAGGGAATCTCGCCGGCGGCCGGCCCCGGATCGATTACCTCGGCGTCGGGTTATCTCTGGTTCACCGAGAGTGCCTACAGTCAGGTGGGACGCGTAAGCGCTAGCGGCGCCATCACCGAGTACTCGATTCCGGCCGCTCTCGGCTCCGACATTGCTGCGGGACCAAACGGGACGCTGTGGATTACCGACTACAGCGGTAACGGCGTCGTTAAGGCCACGCCTTAAAGCCTCAGTCGGGACGGCGGGAAGCAGCCACCAGCGCCGCCAGCTGGGCGCGAGACGTGAGACCGAGTTTGGCGTAAATAGACGTCAAATATTTCTCGACCGTCTTTTCGCCGATCGAGAGTGCGTCGGCCACGGCACGGTTCGCCTTCCCTGACGCCACCTGCAGCGCGAGCTCGCGCTCGCGCGGCGTGAGCGCTCCAAGCGGCGACGCTTGGGCGCTTGCGTTTTCTCCGAACTCAAGTCGCCGCAGCTCTCCGGCCGCGCCGAATCGTTTATAGATCGCGATCGCGCGGCGCGTCTCTCCAGCCGCCTTGAGAGCGCGCGCTTCGAGCAGCGGCCAGCCGATCGCGGCAAAGCGTTGCGCTGCATCGAGCGCGCTTGCAGCCATTGCCGGCGCGTCGATGAAGGCGAGCAATGCTTTGTTGATGCGATCGCCCTGGGGCCGGGACGCGACTTGGAGCGGCGGCCGCAGTTCTTCCGCTCGCTCGGGAAGGATGGTGGCGATCGCCGTGATCGGCAACGCCATGCCGTAGACGGTCGTCAGCGATTCGAGCACGCGCTCGAGCAGCACGCGCGCTTCGACGATGCTGTCCTTCGCTGCCAAACCCATGGCGTGCGCCGCCGCAACGCGAGTCTGCGTCGCCGTAAGCCGACCGGTTCCAGTAGCGGCGAGCAGCGACGCATCGAGATGGCGGGCCAGCATGGAGTCGTCGCCCAGCGCAACCGCCAGCGGTATCGCGACCTGCGCCAGCATTGCGCGGACAAGGAAGCGATCCGATGGCGGCATCGACTCGACGAGACGTCGCGCTTCCCCGAGATTACCGGCGAATAGTTCGACCTGAGCCAAGAAGATCGCTTGATCGTCAAAGTGCAGCCTTCGCGCCAGTTCGCCGGCGACGCGCTGGTGCTCGCGCGCAAGGTCGGTTTCGCCCAGCGCGAGCGCCTGATCGGCGAAGTTGGAGTGCGCCACCTGCAGCGGCCCGGGATGGCCGAAGGCGTTGTAGATGGCGATGCCGCGCTCGAAGCACGCGCGCCAGCTCTCGGGTTCGCCCCGCACCGCATGCAGTTCGCTCGCGCAGAGGTAGTACTCGCCAGCCGGCTCCGACGCGAGATCGAGCGCAGCGGGATCAATCGCTTGCAGTGCATCCCAAGCTTCGTTGAGACGCGAGTCGCGCACGAGCGTCATCGCCAAGCGCGTCTGCAGGCGAGAGTGGAGCGCCGCATCGCGTTGCGCCAGCGGCAATGTCTCGCGCAGCAAGGAAGTCGCGAGTGCTCGGCGTCCGCCATCGAAGAGATGGCCAGCCATTAGCGCCCGGCTGCGCACGACCTCGGCGGTCTCGCCCAGCGCGAGATGCAGCGCGACGGCGCGTTCGTACAGCGCGAGGCCGCCATCGAGATCGCCGGCAAAGATTAGAGCGCGTGCCGCTTTCGTCCACACGCGGGCTCGCGCCGGCGCGCCTCCGGCAAACCCTTCGGTGGCGCGCTGGTAAGAGACCGCTGCATCGTCGTAGGCAAAGATCGTCATTGCCCAATCGCCGGCTCGCTCGTAATACTGCGCGGCGCGCTCGCGGCGACCGGCCTGCCAAAAATGATGGGCCAATGCTTCCGGTTCGCCCGCCGCGCCGCTCGACGAGGCTTCGAGGTGCTCAGCGATGTGCAAGTGCAGCGGACGTACCGACGACGGCGGCATCTCGCCATAAATTGCATCACGCGTCAGCGCGTGGCGAAACCGGTACTTTCCTGTGGCCGCATCGACCGCGTCGAGAAGCTGCAGGGCGCACGAGCGCTCGAGTATCGGCTGCGCTGTCGACGGTTCACCACCGAAGATTTCGACGATCTGCGCGACATTGAAATCACGGCCGAAGACCGAGGCATTGCGCAATAAAGCTCGTTCCTCGTCGCTGCACTCCTGCAGCCTTTCGGCAACCAGCGCATGCAACGAGAGCGGAAGCGCATCGGCGTATGACTGCGATCCGGAGCGCTGCGAATCGACGGCCGCGCGAAGCAGCTCCTCGGCAAAGAGCGGATTGCCATCTGATCTCGCCCGCACAGCATGCAACAGCGGTGGGGGCACCTTGGCTACACCCTCGGTTGCCAGCGCCATCAGCCGGTCGAGTTCGCGTTCGGAGAAGCGCGGCAGGCCCACGACGGAGACGGACGGTTCGCGGACCAGCTGCCCGAACCACTTGAAGAGCGAATGGGTGGGGACGATGTCGTTGTCGCGATAGGTCGCGACAAAGAGCAAGCGCTGCCGCTCCGCCCGCCGCACGAGCAACAGCAGCGTTTGCATCAGATCGAGGTCGGCCCAATGCAAGTCCTCGATGATCGCGACGGTCGTGCGTTTGGCGGCGACGCGCTCGAACGTCGCGGCGATGCGGTCGAGCCGCTCGCTCTTGGTGGAACCGGCGAGCCGGTCGGAGCCCAGGTGTGCGATCTGTTCGAGTATTTCCAGCATTGGCCCGAGCGGCCGCTGAGCGAATTCGCGACACGCGCTGGCGGCAACGATCGATGAATGACGGTTGAGCCGCTCGCGCAGCTCGCGCACCAGTCGCGACTTTCCAATCCCGGGCTCGCCGGCGATCAGAGCCAGACCGCCGCGTCCGTCGCCGGCTTGCCTTCGCCGCTGCAGGAGGTGCTCGATCTCCTCCCCACGACCGACGAACGCGCCGCAAACAATGCGCGTGGAAATCATCCTTCGCGCATTATTTTACAGGGTCAACGCAAAGACCGTCCCGTAGGGGTGGCTCGAGGGTCCGCTGGTCGTCGTACCGTAGAGGACCCCGTCCATAAGGACGAGGCCCGAGGCGGGGACGCCACCGTCGCTGGAGCCTACGAACGTGTAAAGTGCGCGCTCTTTACCATCGGAGCTTGCTTCGAAGATGGTGCCACGGTTGTATAGTCCGCCGTAGGAGGTTGTACCGTAAAGTTTGCCGTTAGCGACGATGAGGCGACAGGCCGGGCTCCTCCCGTCGGGCCCGGAGCCGAAGTCGTGAATAACGCGCTCCCGCCCACCCAGTGTGATGCTGAAGATCGTCCCGCCGCTGTACTTCCCGCCGTTAGCCGTCGTACCGTAGAATACGCCGTTTAACAGAACGAGGCCGGCGGATGGATTTCTCCCGTCGCCGCTGTTAGCGAATTCATGCAGCACGTTTTCGCCGCCGGATGTTGTTAGCCGCATCACGACTCCAGGAGAAGTCTTTGCACGCCCGCCGTCGTTCGCGGTGCCGAAGAAAGCGCCGTGCACCGCAACGAGATTGCCGTTGGGGAGCCCGCCATCGCGGTCGTGCGTAAAAGCGCGCAGGGCCGTCTCTCCGCCCGACTTCGTGATTCGAAAGAAGGTCGATCCGGTTACGCCGTAAAGCGCGCCCCTAAGATTGGTGAGGCCACCGGCCGGAGCCGCGCCGTCGTTTCCGCCTTTGAAATCGTAGGTCCAAAGCTTGCTTCCATCGGCGCCCATCGCGAAAATGGTGCCACTCTTGTGCGCTCCGCCGTACTTCGTCGCGCCATAGAGCGCGCCGTCGACTGCCAAAAGCGATCCGGTCGGAGCGCGGCCGTCGCCCCCAAAGCTGTGAAGCACCGCCTCACTGCCGGCGGGCGTGATGCTGAAGACGATTCCGTGCCCGTGTTTCCCCCCGCCGGAGGTCGTGCCGTACAACTTGCCGTCGCGCGCAATCAGCGCGCCCGACGGCCCTAGGCCGTCGCTTCCACCGAAGACAAAGATCGTCGCGAACTTCGTGCGGCCGGCCGGCGTCGGCGGCTCGAAGGAAAGACTGGCTGCGGGAAGTCCATGCGACGCACCGAGTCGAGAACACGCGGTGAGAATCGCCGCGAGCGCCGAAAGCGCGGCGACGCGCCGCATCATAGCCCCGCTCGTTAAATTACGGACTTGGCGAGGGGCTGGGCGGGGGGCCCAGCAGTGCGGAGATTCCGTTCAGTTCGTTGACAGTTTGCTTAACGGCCGTGTCGAGAGCGCTCTGTTTTTTCGAAGCGATCGCCGTCGCGATTTTTGGAAAGGCGACGCTGGCGTAACCGTTTGCCGAATAGGCGACTAAGTCGAGCCGTTGTGCGGCTTGGAGCGCTTTCGCGTCGTCGGGCGGTTGCGTGCCGTCATCGTAGGCCCCCGCTGCCTCTTTAAACGCAAGAATGGCGGCACCGAGGTCGGGACCGAGCGTCAACCCCGCTTGCGTCGCCGATTTCGTCAGCGTCGCAACCGCGGCGTCGAGCGATTTCGCATAGGGCGTGAAATGATACGGGATATTCGTTGCATCGGCGAGGCGAATCGCAATCAAGCCGACCGTCTGCGCGATGGTGCGATGGTGCACGAAGCCGGGATCGGCAAAGAGCTCGGCGTAGCGGAAGTCGTCGTAGGTCGAGTGGTACGTTCCGAACGCGCCACCGTAACCCATATTGACGATAGGCGTTCCGAGCGCGTAGATAAACGGTTCGTAGTCGGAGCCGCCCGACGGATCGGCGACCTTGGGATTGGCAATATTCAAAACGCTCTGCACGGCCGGCACGACCATCGGCGTTAGCGCGCCGGCGATGGCGGCCCGGAAGTGCGGCCCGGCAGCGGACTCGTCGACGTTGATGTAGGCGATGCAGCCGCGCGTGAGCTCATCGCGATGTTGGCGCACGTACTCGGCCGAGCCCAGCTCGCCGATCTCCTCGCCATCCCATCCGGCGATACGAATGGTGCGCACCGGTTTCCAGCCGGTTTTCTGCAGCGCACCCAAACCGCGAGCGACTTCCAGCAGCGTCGAGATGCCGGAACCGTCGTCGGTCACGCCGTACACCCAGCCGTCGCGGTGGCCGCCGAGAATAATCGATTGCACCGAGTCGACGCCGGTGACTTCGCCGATCGTGTTCCACAGCGTTGTGCGGCGGGCGTTCATCTCGACGTAGAGATGCACCGGCACGTTGGCACCGTGTAGGTTGGCCAGGAGCCGATGCGCCGTGTAGAGCGTTACCGGCAGCGTCGGAATGCGAAGCGGCACGTTGTCGTCGCCCATCACGTCGCCACGCTGAACTGCGCCCGGCGGCCGATTGGGGCCGTTGGGGTAGGCGCGCCCGGGCGCCTCGTCCTTCGGCGAGTTATAGAAGATGACGCCCGCTGCGCCACGTTCCTGTGCGCGCGCGGCGAGATTGCCGCGATACTCCGCACCGTAGCGAATCAGTGCGATACCGCCGTGCACGTTGACGCCGACGCTTTCCAGGCGCGCGTAGTCGGCATCGAGGCCGCGCCCCGCATCGAAGAGGTGCGCGCGCACGTCGCCGTTTCCGCTCCCCGCATTGAACGGCAGGGGCACGCCGGGACGCGAGCCGTCGGGATCGGCGGCGATCTTGCCGTCGCGCAGATCGAAATCGTAGGGAGTCGGCGTGAGGATCTGCAGCTGGAGCAAACGCAGCGTGTAAACGGTGGTCTCGAACGGCTCGATCGTTGCCTTTAATCCGAACTTCTCCAGCGTGTCGCGCATATACACGGCGAGCTTATAGTCGCCGGGCGTTCCTGGATAGTGATAGTAGCGGTTGAGGACCGTGGAGCTTGCCCGGGCGCCCTTTGAACTGGGAGCCCGCAGAAAGATGGATTCCTTATCGGCCGGCGCCGCCTGCGCCACCAACGTCATCAAGGCAATAGCGGCGATCATTGCAGCGACCTCTTAGATCTTCCCAGCTTTATGCAACGTTTCAAAAATCGATATCATGAGCTTGCCCGATTGGTTTTGCTTCGAATCGGGCTGGCTGTTGAGCCCGAAGGCAATCACCGCATCTTGCTTGGGCAAATAGATATGCAGCATGCGGTAGCCCAGCGTCATGCCTTCATAGAACCAAACTTTCCCCGTCTCAGGGGTCGTCATCTGCGCGACGCCTAGGCCGAAGGCGCGCGGATCCTCTGGGGTCGTCGTTTTGATCGGTTTGCCGTTCTTGAGGGAGACGAGCGAGAAGAGCTCGGCGCGCTGCTTGGGCGCCAGCATCGGGCCGGTATAAAGCGCGCGCGCCCACCGGGTGAGATCTTCAGGAGTCGAAACAATCGCGCCGGCGGATTTCATCCACGAAACGCTGTCGGCATGGATGTCCAGGCCGAGCAGCGGCTTGAGGCCGGCGTTGTCGGCGTCGTGACTGTAGAAGTAGCCGGAGACCATCCGATTGAGGATGCCGGCCGGATACATGGTGCCCGAGTAATAGGTCGAGGTAAGGCCGAGGTCCGAGCGCAGGAAGCGCCGCTCGAGTTCGCTCGTATAGGTGTTGTGCGTGACCTTCTCGATGATGAGCTCGGCGAGGATGTAGCCGGTGTTCGAATAGGCGTAGCCCTTGGTGGGCGCCGGAGCGTGCGGATTACCGGGATAGACGTAGGCGATCAGCTGCGCGGCAGTGATATTGCGCTTGGGATGTGCCGCATAGTCGGCCAGCATCTGGTCGACTAAATCGTAGCCCGGAACGCCGCTGGTCATGTCGAGCAGGCGGTGAATCGTAATGTTCTTCCAAGCGGGATATTGCGGGAGAAACTGCCCGATGGTTTGATTGATGTTGAGCTTACCTTCGGCCTCGAGCTGAAGGATGATCGCAGCAGTAAAGGCCTTGGTGTTGCTGCCGATCTGCCAGAGCTGTTGCGGCGCAGCCGGGTCACCGCCGCCGCCACCATACTTCGTGGTGCCTGCGGTGAGGTTAATGTTTTGTTGTTGCCCGTGCAGGCTGATGCTCAGCGAGATCGCCGAGATGTGCTCCGGCTTCGCGCGAGCGCTCAAATATTGATCGAGATCCTTTTGCAGGGCGGCGCGCAGCGCGCTGTCTGAGGCCGGCGTTGCGGGCAGCATCGAAGCGACGGCGGCAAAGAAGATGGCAGCAAATCTAATCATACGGCCGGTTGCATTCGAGCCGGCGGTCCCGGGCTCCCCGCGGCCGCCCCTCCTTCTCCAGCGGCGATTCCGGTAACGAGACTACGGCTCTGCGTAGTGCGACAGGGTTATGCGAAAGCTCGAGTACGATGCCGGGTTAGGCGCGTCGACGCCGCGCGAGAAATAGAAACCTTCCACCCCGGCGAGATCCAAATCCAGTTCGGCGGCGAGTGGTATCCTCAAGCCGCCGTAAGCTTCGGCATAGTTGTTGCCGTACTCGCGGTGATCGTCGAAGGAAAGATCGGCACCGATCAACGCGCGCAGAGACGTCGCCAATCGTGCGTCGTAGTGCGCGTCCGCCGCGCCGATAATGTTGCCGGCGAAGCGCGAGTAGTCGATCAGCTCACCGTTGAGCTGCGCGTGCGGGTAGACGCTTCGAAACGACGACCCGTAATCGCGCGAATAATCGAAACCAAACCGCGTCTCGGGAAAGCTGAGCTGCCCCTGCAGCCCGAAGCTATAGCCGCCCTGGGCAAAGATCTCACCGTATCGCTCCGATCCTAGCGGAAGACGCAAACCGGCCGATGGAATCACCGCATCTTCATTGTAGACCTCGCTAAGGCCGGGCGTGCCCGGCTGCGTATCGTAGCTGACGATGAGCTGCGCGTACGGCAGCATCGTTCCGCGCGTGACGAAATCATAACGCCCCGTCAGGTCGACTATCAGGTCGGCAAACTCCGAGTCGTACTCGAGGCCGGCGTCGAGTTCGCTTCTCGCCGGCGTGGGCGCCGGCGACGGAATTGGAGAAGGCGTGCCGTAGATGGCCGGCGGCGGCGTGGACTGCACGCCTCAATTTATCACAGCTATGGTTCTTCCAACAATCGCGGGTATACTCGTGCGATATGGAAGACCCGAAGAACTCTGGCCGCTACGGCTGGCCCGCGATGATACTTGGCGGCGTCGCTCTCAACGTTATCGCGAATATCCTCGCCACGACGCGCGAGGCGCGCATCGAATACTCTAGCAGTACCCGCCCGTGGTTTGCTCCTCCGGCCTGGGCTTTCGGCGTCGTGTGGCCGATCAACAATCTAATGACGTTATGGGCGAACCGGTGCGTGCTCAACGCGCCGCCGAGCCGCGACCGAACCGCATATCTGCGCTTGCAGGCCTCGACGTGGGCCCTCTTTACAACCTACGGCTTCGTCCGCTTTCGTTTGAGAAGCCCGATTCTCGGGTGCACGCATACGTCGCTTTACCTTGTGTTGACGCTCGCTTCGGCCGTACGCGCCGAACGAATCGACCGTCGTTTGCTCGCGTCGCTTGCTACGCTGATTCCGTGGCTGCTGCTGGCGACCGCGCTCTCGGTCTACCAGTTGGGGGACTCCGATTCGCCATTCGAGGGTTAAGGGGGAGCGGGGGGCTGGAATGTCACCTCCCTTGCGGCTATTCCGTCTAAGGGGCGGAGGGTCGAAAAACATCATGTTCAAATGGTTGGTCAAGAAACAGCTTGCAAAGTTCGGGGATCGTTGGGGGTACGACACCGGCTACGTGCGCGAGATCGTCGATGACGCGGGGATCGGCGCGGTAATGCCGTTGCAGGCGCTGCAGAAACTGGGAAGCTTTCGTAAGGTGCCGCTCGACGCGTACTACGGCGCGGCGCTGACCGCGGGCAAAAATGCCGACTGCGGGCCGTGCCTGCAACTCGGCGTGAAGATGGCCGAAGTCGAGGGTGTAAAGCCGCAACAATCCGCGCCGTCCTCGAGCGCGACTACGCTAAGTGCTCGAAGGATGCGCTGCTCGGCGTCGAGTTGGCGCTCGCGACGCTGGCTCGTGACGGCAGCGGCGAAGAAGCACGCGCGGAGATTCTGCGCCGTTGGGGCCGCGCCGGACTTGTTTCGCTGGCGTATGCCATCGTCGGCGCGCAAGCCTATCCCGCTTTTAAGTACGCTATCGGCCACGGGCATACGTGCGTGAAATTGCGCGTGGGCGGCGAAACCATCGCAATGCAGAATCCGCAATACGCGTGACGACGGATCGCGCCGAACGCTTTGAAAGCCTGCGCCCGGCGCTCGTCCGCCATGCGTACCGCATGCTCGGCGAGTACGGCGAGGCTGAAGACGTAGCGCAAGACGCGTACTTGCGCTGGAGCTCTGTCCTCGACTCGTCGCGAGTCGAGGACGAACGCGCTTTGGCGCGCACGATCGTGACGCGTCTCTGCCTCGACCGCTTGCGCTCGGCCCGCGCCAAGCGTGAAGTCTACCTAGGACCTTGGCTTCCGGAACCGGTTCTCTCCGAAACGAAAGACGATCCGGAGGCCGCCGCCACGCTCGCCGACGACACCTCGTTCGCGCTGATGCTGGCGCTCGAACGTCTTGCGCCGCTGGAGCGCGCGGCGTTCTTGCTGCACGACGTGCTCGACGTTCCCTTCGCCGAGGTCGCGGAGACGTTAGGCCGCGGGGAGCCGGCGGTACGCAAGCTCGCATCGCGTGCGCGCGAGCACGTCCGCGATGCGGGGCGGCACTCGCGCACCGATCCTCGGGAGTTGGTGCGCGTGCGCGACGAATTCTTGGCGGCGATCCAAGGCGATGACCCGGCCAGACTGGCGCAACTGCTCACCGACGACGTCGTCTTTACCAGCGACGGCGGCGGCAAGGCTCCGGCGGCGACCGTGCCGGTCGTTGGACGCGATCGCGTCACCAAGTTCATCTTTGGGTTGAAGGAGAAATCGGGCTGGCGCGACGTCATACGTATGGATCTCGCGACGCTCAACGGCATGCCGGGCATCGTTACATTTAACGCCGGCGGGGTTCAAGACGTAACGGCGCTGGAGATCGTCGACGGCCGCATTGCTGCGATGTACGTCGTTCGCAACCCAGAGAAACTACAGGCCGTCGACAAGGCCGCGCGTCACATCGGCACCTCGAAGCAGAGTTTGGCGTGAGCGTCGGCGGGAATGCCGAGACTGGTCGTGACGCTGCGCGAGTTTCGCCGTAGAACCATGAAGATACTACGCTGCCAGCTCTGAAAAAAGCCGCGGCGCACGGCGACGATCTGAGGATCGGCGCTGTAGAACGTCGTGTCGTTGCTGCCGATGTCCAGGGCGGCCCCGCAGGCTTCAACGATCGGACGGAGTTCGAGTTTCTCCATAAATCCAAAGCGCGCCGTTATGCGCACCAATCCCTCAGATAGACGCTCGATGTGGACGCGGCTGCCGGTTTTTACGTACGGGTCGGTCGTCGGGATGATGGTAAGCAAAACGATTCTCTCGTCCATGCTATGCGTGCGAGCCAGGTGGTGACGTAAGACGAACGGCACGCCCTCTGGGTCGCCGGTAAGGAAGACCGCCGTTCCTTGCCGCGGGACGCCCAGCTGCCCTCGCCGTTCGCGCAGAAAGTCATCGACCGATAGCGATTGCTCTACCTGAGCCAGCGCCACTCTGCGCCGGCCCGAACGCCAGGCGCTGGCGATCACGAACACGATGGCGCTAACGGTCAGCGGAATCCAGCCGCCCTCAAATACTTTCGGCAATCCGCCAATCACGAAAAGGCCCTCGATCGCTAAGAAGGGCACGGTGGCAAGGAGTGCCGCCCACAGACGCCAGCCGAACCGAATTCGAACGACCTCGAAATAGGCAATCGACGTAACCACCATCGTCGCTGCAACGGCTAGTCCGTAGGCGTTGGCCAGGCGCAGGGAACTCTGAAACCCGACGACGAGCGCGATGCAGGCAATCGCCAAAACCCGATTGATAAAGGGCACGTAGATTTGGCCGCGGTGCGCCAGCGAAGTATAGACGACGCGAACGCGCGGAATAAAGCCGAGACTGATGGCCTGCTTCGACAGCGTGAAGACGCCTGAGATCAGCGCCTGGGAGGCGATGATCGTGGCGACCGTCGCTAAGGCGACGACAAGATACAGCACGCCGTTGGGAGCGAGCAGGTAAAATGGATTGCGCAGGGTTGTCGGATCGGCGAGCACCAGGGCGCCCTGTCCGAGATAGTTCAGAACGAGCGCGGGGAAGACGACCGCGGACCACGCCATGGCGATCGGTGCGCGCCCGAAGTGCGAAAGATCGGCGTAAAGCGCTTCGACGCCGGAGACGCATAATACGATAGCGCCGAAAACGGTCACCGAAATTGCCCCGTAGCGCGCCAAAAAGCGAACGATGTAGACGGGATCGAATGCCCACAGGACCGCCGGATAATGTGCGATGCCGGCAATTCCCATCGCCGCGATAACGACGAACCACGTTAACATTACCGGACCGAAGATCGAACCGATGCGATTGGTGCCGTAGCGCTGCAGCCAGAAGAGCCCTGCGAGGATGGCCACAGCCGCGGGAACGACGAAACTTTGACCGTGATGGTCGAGCAGCGCTAAACCTTCGACCGACGACAACACCGAAACGGCCGGCGTGATAATCCCGTCGCCGAAGAGCATCCCGGCTCCGAGAATCACGAGAAACGTCAGCCAGGTCGCCGGCGGCGGTACTCCGCGCTTCACCGGGGGCAGCACGAAGGCCAATAGCGCGAGTATGCCGCCCTCGCCGTCGTGCGTCACCCGCATGATCATTCCGATGTATCGCACGAATACGATGAGGGTCAGCGACCAGAGGATCAAGCTAACGATGCCGAGCACGTTCTCGTGCGTCGGGGCGATCCGGAGTATGCCGAAAAAGCACTGCCGGAAAGCATAGAGCGGACTCGTTCCAATGTCCCCAAAAACGACACCGAGCGCCGCAAGGGCGAGGGAAACGCGAAAAACGCGAACCCGTTCGGAGTGCTGCGCCACGTTCACCCTTATACCCCGGCCGCTAGCAGGCAATCGGTAATAGGTCTGGTCGCACTCCTGGCGCTAGATTCAGGGTATCGCCGGGAAAAAACGGTCCAACGCATCCTTGCGACTTTCGACTTGTAGAGCCCTGGCGCTTCCGGTCTTCGCTGCCCAATACCGTGAATCACGTAGATAGTGCGATGACTCCGCACTCAATGACGATCAATCTCGGCGACCAAAACGGTTCCGTGCGGCGACCTCTAAGGCGCGCCGATCAAAGCGCTCCTTTTGCCATGAAATAGAACATGCCGGCGGTGGCGGCGCCCATCAGCGTCACCGTCCCCCATCCCCACGCTCGAGCGAGCGGCGAACTTCTCCAGCGACCCATGATCGAGGAACTCGAGGCGAACCATACGATCACCGCCAGAAGGGGCACGGCGGCAACGCCGTTGAGTACGGCCGACCAAAACAAGGCCTTAATCGCGTCGACGTGCAGCAGGTTCATTGCAATGCCGATAAGGATGCCTGTGGCGAGGATGCCGTAAAATTTGGGCGCGCGTTGCGGCGTTTCACCAAGACCTTCGCGGAAACGAAAGGTCTGCGCGGCGACGTATGCCGACGAGCCGGCAAGTACCGGCACGGCAAGAACGCCCGTCCCGACCATGCCCAGGGTAAAGAGAAGTGCGGCAAAGTTTCCGGCCAACGGACGCAGCGCTTCGGCGGCCTGTTCAGCCGTTGCGATGTCATGCTTTCCGTGCAAATTGAGCGTCGAAGCGGTGGTTACGATGATAAAGAACGCCACGATGTTGGAGAAAATCATGCCGGCGTTGACGTCGGTATGCATCGCCTTCACGGGCACCTCATCGGTGCCGCGGCGCGACGCGACCGTGGTATTTCCCGCCTCCTTTTCCTCCTCGACCATGAGGGAGGCTTGCCAGAAGAATAAATACGGGGTGATCGTCGTTCCGAGTACGCCGACCATCGTCGATAGCCAGGCCGCGCTAAGC
>DATAPM010000421.1:0-3692 GCA_036265225.1 Vulcanimicrobiaceae bacterium | reverse complement strand
GATGTTCAACGCTTCCTGAGGCCCGAGCGCCATTCCAACGGCGACCGCGCGATTGAGCTCGACGACTGGCGTCGGCATCACCTGGGCGAGCGTATCGTAGAGTGCGGCAATGCGTCGCCAATCGGTCTGGCCGGCCGTCGCCGCTCGCGCGTGGCAGGCGGCAATTGCCGCCTGCAATGCGTACGGTCCGGGTTCCGTCGCTAGTTCCTCGGCTAGGGCCAGCGCGGCGAGGCCGCGGCCGATCAGCAAGCGATTCCATTTCGCACGATCTTGGTCGAGAAGAAGGATCGCCTCGCCGCTCGGGGCGACGCGCGCGCGCATCCGCGACGCCTGAATTTCCATTAGTGCTGCCAGCCCGTGCACTTCGGGCTCGTAGGGGGTGAGTCGCGCCAGCATGCGGCCCAGCCGCAACGCGTCTTCGACGAGCTCGGGGCGGAGAAGATCGTCGCCGGCCGTCGCCGCGTAACCCTCGTTGAATATCAGATAGATCGCTTCCACAACTGATGCCAAGCGGACGCGGCGATCGGTGGCTGCAGGCACTTCGAAGGGGATCTTTGCCTGCGCCAGGGTGCGTTTTGCGCGAACGATGCGCTGCGCGATGGTCGCTTCGGAAATGAGAAACGCCCGCGCGATCTCGGCCGTAGTCAAGCCTCCGACGAGTTTGAGGGTGAGCGCTACGCGGGCTTCCTTCGCAAGCACGGGATGGCAGGCGACGAACACCAAGCGCAGCATATCGTCGTCGATCTCGCCGTGTGCCGCGGCGAACTCGTCCGCGAGCGGAACCGCACTTTCGTCATAAGCGAGCTCGCTGGTCTTGCGGGCGAGCATCTCGCTCCGGCGGATCTCGTCGATCGCCTTTCGCTTTGCAACGGTCGTCAGCCACGCACCGGGATTGCGCGGAATGCCCTCGTCGGGCCACTGCGAGATAGCCAGAACGAAGGCATCCTGTGCGATTTCTTCGGCACGCCCAACGTCTCGCAGCAGGCGCGAGAGCGTTGCGATGAGTTTTGGCGATTCGATGCGCCAAATCGCCGCGATGGTTGCATCGAGCTCACCCGCCGGCATTAGGGCGTGGGCGAAACCTCGTGCACGTAGCAGGTCGCGTCGCCGCCGAGCACGTCGAGAAAACGGTTCGTCCAAGCCAGGGCCGCGTCACGGTTCTCGACCTCGAAGAGCGCGAAGCCGCCCACGACCTCTTTCGATTCGGCGAACGGGCCGTCGGTGACGGTCGAACGCCCGTTCTTGCGCGCGACGGAGAACTCGTCCATGCTGTCGTCACGTCCCCCGGTGTCGAGCAATGCGCCTGAGGCGCGCATCTCGGCGATAAGACTGCCCATCCGTTCCATCGTTTCGGGAGTGGCGTGAGGGTGGTTGGCTGGATCGATGGTCACGATCGAGATGAATTTCATTTCGCGCCCTCTCGAAGGCGAGCCTCACGCTCGCGCAACTCGGGCGTCAGATTCTCGCCGAAATCGTCGGCCTCGAAGATTTGGCGGATTTCGATGACTTGGCCGCCGTCGAAGGGCGCGTGCGTGAACCGTTCGACGACCTCTTCCTTTGATTTGGCCTGGACGATCCAGAAGCCGGCGACCAGCTCCTTCGTTTCGGCAAACGGGCCGTCGATGACCGTCGTTCGGCCACCGTCGAAGCGCAGCCGCGCGCCTTTAGAACTTGCGTGCAGGCCTTCGCCCGCCAGCATGATGCCGTCTTTGGCGAGTTGCTCGTTGAACTTGCCCATCTCTTCGAGCATCTCGCGGGTAGGCAGAACTCCCGCCTCGGAATCCTTGTTGGCCCTGACCAGAACTGCGAATCTCATTTGTCTAGCCTCTCCTGATGATTGGTGTTCTGCCCTTATGTCGAACGGCCGACCCGAATTTCGACACGCCGTCTAACTTCGGGTAGCGTGGCAGCGTTGCGGAGCGGCCAACCGCGGCCGGGAGGCGGGGCAGCGTTAGCGACGCACGAGGCGCAACGCCGGAACGGTTGCGAGAGATGCCCGGTCGCGCACATCTATCTCAATGCGGCAACCAGGACGATCGAAGCGGTAGTAGCGCCCGGTCGCCGATCCTCTTACGATAAGGCTCGAGCGACCGTGGTATTCGAAGATGGCACCCCCGTAGCGCGGGGCTTGCATCGGCGCCATCATCGTGCGAGGGGGCCGGCTAACCTGGATCCTGTTCTTGCCGCAACACATGGCGATCGACGTCAGCCTCCGAGTACTCGGCGGGAAGGAACTCTTGGCGGAACGTCGCTTGCTGCAGCACGCTGGCCGCTCCAGAAAGCGCAAGCCACAAAACGATGCGCTCTTTCCACGTTGGCCCGAGAACATAGGCGAACGGCACCGCAATCCACAGCGTGAGACAGTAGAAGCAGTCCAGCAGACTCCCCCAAAAGCCGGAGCCGTCGGCGCGGCGCAGCCGAGTTAGTACGCCCCACGGTCCATCTTCGGCATTGAGCAGGTGGGCCACGCGCCAGACGGCGAGCGCGCCGAGCGCGAACCAATACCAGCGCATAACCCCGTCACGCCGCCCCGTTCAACTGGAAAACTTCAGGCTGATCGTCTGGAAGTCTCCATCGGCCAGCGTGGGCCACACGTATCCGTTGGTGACGCGCTTTGCATAACGCAGCCGGAACTCATAGCAGCAGTCCGGGGGTTCGTTCGATATGCCGAAGGGCTGACCGTTAGTCGGCGAGACCGTACACCCCGTGCCGCCGGGAGCGCACGGAAAGTAGGCGACGTCGGCGCCCCCGGTCCAACCTTTGCACGAGTAATCGGGGTCACCGGATCCGCAGACGCCTCCCGGAGCGGGCGACGTCAACGGATTAGAGCGATACCCGCGAACGCCCGGGTCGGCCACAGCAACCGCGTTGCCATGACCGTATTCCGCGTCGATGTAGTACTCGAAGAGATGACCGTTGGCGTCACTCACCGTGGTATCGATCTCGACGTACCCGCCGGGACCTACGTCGTAGGCGGGGCACTCGCCGGTACCGGTCTGCACCGCGAGCGTACCGTCAGCGCGATAGGCCGTAATGCCCGTCACTTGTTGAGTCGTAACTCCCGTGTTGTCGATTACAAGCGTCAGAACGGCACTGGTATCGGGAGGAGGCGGGGGAGGCGACGGCAACGGCAACGACACCGGGGCAAGTGCCGACGTATACGCATTGATCGTAAGGTCCACCGCTCCGACGGAAACTCCGCCAATGAGCGACGACGACGCGGTGGAGATCAGTAGCTGATCGTACGCCCAAATGATGAAGTCGCTGGACGAGTGCGCCGGGAATGGTGCCAGACCCGGCGGCGTGGGGCCGTCTTGCCGTGCTTTCTGCGTCGCGTATAGATTCGTCAACCCTCCTTGATTGAACGGCCCCATCTGGATCGGCCCCGAGAACACCAGATTAAAGCTGCTGTCGTAGATGTACACGTGGTTGTAGAGGCTGGCCGAGAGCGTAGCGGCACTCGTCGGCGCAGTTCCGGCGCGCGACGGATCCCCACTCCACAGGGCGGTGTTCACTTGATAGTACGCGACCGAGGCATCGCCGAAGCCGCCGTAGATGTCGAGCGATCCCGCGAACGCGAGATCGCTGGTATCGCTCCCTGCAAAGCCAACGGCGTAACCGCCGTCAATGTGCGCGGTGTCGACCGGAATGTTTCCGACTCGCGTCCAGGCAAATGGATCCTCAATCGGAGG
>DATAPM010000420.1:0-2634 GCA_036265225.1 Vulcanimicrobiaceae bacterium | reverse complement strand
ATTTTGGTAACGAAGCGTTGAGGTTAGAACGTCTCTGCATGCGCTCGCAGCGCTTTCGAATCGTACTGCGACGAATCGAACGTTCGCAGCACGGACGCGAGCGACTCCGCCGCCGCTTCATCGAAAAACTCCCCGGTGCTCCCTTCGACGACGGTTTCGAGCGCGCCGCCGCCACGGAACGCGATGGTCGGACGTCCGGTCGCGGCCGCCTCGAGCGGAACGAGGCCGAAGTCTTCCTCACCCGGCACGACGGCGGCGCACGCGTTGCCCAGCAGCTCGTCGAGCCGCGCGTCGGGAACGTATCCTAACAACTCTGCCGTCGTTCCTCGCGCCCGCTCGCGCAGCGCGGCTTCGGCCGGACCGGTACCGGCGATCAGCAAACGCACGCCGGCGAGTTTGGCAGCGTCGATGGCCAGCTCGATGCGTTTATACGGCAGCAACCGCGACGCAACGATGAAGTAACTGCCGGCGCCCTTGCCGGGGCTGAAACGCTCGAGGTCTACGGGGCAGTGCAGCACGTCGCTCTCGCGTCCGTAGTATTTGGCGATGCGGTCGGCTACGTTGCGCGAGTTGGCGACGAAGCGCGTCGGCCGTTGCGCCGCTCGGCGATCCCAGTCGACCAGCCTCTCCACAAACGGCTGCGCCAAACGCGGCACGTACTCGTCGCGCGCGAAAGCGAAGCGGCTGACCGTATTGATGTAGCAGACGTGGACGGCCCCCGGCGGCACTCGCACGCCCTTCGCCCACGCGGTCGTCGAGCTGACGATCGCGTCGTAACCCGCCAAGTCGAAAGCCTCAAAAGCGCGCGGATAAAACGGTGCCAGCGCACGAAAGTAGCGGTTGGCCAATGGAACCCGCGCCAGATACGAGCTGCGTACGCGCCGCGCGGGGAAGAGATCCCCGACGACGCGTTCGTCGTACAGCGCGGTAAAAATGGGTGCATCGGGCCAGGCCCCAGCGATCTTGGCGAAGACGCGCTCGGCGCCGCCGCGCTGGTTCAGGTAATCGTGAACGAGCGCGACGTTAATCTTGAATGTTCGTTCCGCGAGGCAAGACTAAGGCGATGGTCGGGTTGCCGAGATAGGTTCTGGCGACGCGCTGGACGTCGTCCGGCGTCGTCGCCGCGATCGCTCGCAGCGCGCGTTCGATGAAATCGGGTGAAGCGCTTTCGCGCTGGAAGACCGCCGCCAGCCAGGTGCGCGTCTCGAGCGTCGTAGCACCGCTGGCAAAATCTCCCGCCGCCTCGGCCTTAACTTCGTCGATCGAGCCTTGCAGCTTCGCCGCGGCGAGGACGTTGACGACCGAGAGCGCGGTTGCGAAAGCGCGGCTCGGGTCGCCGATCAGGCCGCCGTTCACGTAAAGCATCAGGTTCGCCGGCGTGCGGTCGTAAGCGTAGACTGCGCCGACCGAGCGCGACGCAAACGTCGGAGTAACCACGCCCGGCACTTGGGCAATGTCGGAGAGCGTCCGTCGCACGAATGCGGCGAGGACGAGCATCGGGCCGAAATCGCGGCTATCGACCGATGGGGCCGGATACTGGGCGATCAGCCACGGCGATGCGATATCGCGGTGGGCGATGATTTCGCGCGTCGTTCCGTGCAGCGACGCCACGTGTACCGTAACCGGCGATGTCGCACCGGGCGGAAGGGCCGACGCCAGCGCTTCGAGCGCGCCGTTCGGAACGGCATCGAGCCGCCCTGCGGCGCTGATCAGCATGCCGGCGCGGCGGTAATACGCGTGATAAAAAGCTTTTGCATCGGGCGCAAAGATCTGCGCCAGCGACGCCGGCGTGCCCAGCTCGGGAAGACCGGCGTTGGCCTGACCCGACGATGCCGCGTTGAGCATATCCAGTCCGACTTGCAGCGCGACTTGCTGCGTTTGCGCGATTTCGCGTACCAACGCGGCGCGCGCGTCGCGAACGGTTCCCGGCGAGAAGTCAGGCGACGAAATGGCCGTGCGCAGCAGGTCGAGAACGGCAGGCGCGTCCTCAGCCAGCGCCTCGACGTAAAACCGCACGTCGCCGGGATCCACCGTGAAGCGAATGGATCCGCCGTGTGCCGCTATGGCGTCTTCAAGTGCCGCGGCCGGCACGCCGTTCTGTGCCGGAGTGACCGGCGTGCGGACGATCGTCTCGGCGACCAGCGCCGCCAAACCGTTCTGTCGCATCGTTTGGCGATCGAGCCCGGCACGCACGACGAGCGCCACGCCAACCAGCGATGCGTTGTCGTCGGCCTGGCGCACGATCGTCGCGCCGCCACCAGAGGCAGTATCCTGACTCGGCGTGGGCACGGCGGCGATCAATCCGATGGCCAGCGCGAGGGCGGCAAATCTCACGGGGTGGATCCCTTCTGCGCCGGAACGGCGATTAGGTCTACGACGATGGGTTTATCGAGATAGCGCCGCACGACCGAAGCGACGTACTCCGGATCGAGCGAACGAGCCACCTGATTGTAGGCGCCATCGCTAATTCCCGGGGCGTACTGCAGGTTGCCCTCGACCGTATACCAGCCAAAGTTGTCGGAGCGCTGCTGCGGCGTCTGCGTATCGGTGGCGACGTGATAGAGAAACGCCTCGCGTGCCGCTTCGAAGGTTTTCTTGTCGAGCGGCTGGCGCATGATTTCCAGTGCGTCGAGA
>DATAPM010000419.1:0-3929 GCA_036265225.1 Vulcanimicrobiaceae bacterium | reverse complement strand
TGCGTTGCGTTACCTTGACGAAGTTTCCGCTGGCGTTCTGTGCCGGCACGAGCGCGTAGGTGTTCTCGGATGCCGGATTGATCGATGCGACGTGCCCTTTGAACGTGACGCCCTTGTAGGCGTCCACCTTAATTTCCACCGGTTGGCCAACGCGCATCTTGCCCATCTGCGTTTCTTTATAGTTGGCGATGATGTAGATCTTGTGCGGAACGATCGTCATGAGGGTCAGGCCCGCACCGACGGTCTGTCCGACCTCGGCGTTCTTTTGGCCCACGTAGCCATCGGTGGAGGCAAAGATGCGGGTGTAACTGAGCGCCTGTTTCGCAAGGTACAGCTGCGCCGCAGCGGCTTCCACCTGACTGGGATCGGCGGCCTGGGCGAGCTTGCCCTGAGCCGTCGTCAGCGCGCCCGAGGCTTCGTTGACCGCGGCGCTCGAGGCCGTGACGCGGCTCCCTGCGGCAGCAACGTTGGCTTCGGCGACGCTTACTTGATTCTCCGCGGCACGCAGCTGCGCGGCAGCGCCGGCGCTTTGCGCGCGCACCGCATCGAGTTGCTGCGGCGCGACGTCGCCGGTGTTGACCAGAGAGCTGACGCGACGATAATCGGATTGGGCCTTATCGTACGCCGACTGGGCGGCGGGAACTTGCGCTTGCGCGGAGAGCAGCTGCGCGTTGGCCTGCGCCACGGCATCTTGCGCCATGGGGACCTGCGCCCGCGAACTGGCGACTGCACCGCCGGCCTGTGCGACGCCGCCTTGCCCTTGCGTCGTCGTTGCCCTTTGATTGGCGACGGCGAGATCGTACTGCGCCTGTGCCTGACGCAGCCTCGCCAGCTCGTCCTTGTTGTCGAGCACGACGAGCAACTGGCCCTTGTGCACTTGCTGGTTGGTGTCGACCAGAATTTTATTGATGCGCTCGGGAATCTTGCTGGTAACGGCCACGACGTCGGCGGAAACGTGTGCGTCGTCGGTACCCTCGTGGGAGAGCATATAGGTCAGCCACGGGATACCCCAAACGATCGCAGCGACGATGACGATCGCTGCAACGACGATTAGGATCACGCGCCGGCTCGGGCGCTTCCGGCCTTCGTCGAGATCCGTATCTGCCGGTTCTTCCATCGCAGCCGTTCCGGCGCCGTTTGCCTGTGGCGCGCGGGCCGTCTTTTGCTGATCGAGCTCTCGCGTATCCATTAAGAGTTCCTCACTCCATTAAGAAAAACATCAACATAATAACGAAGGGCGTCGTCGGGATCGCCCCGGTGAAGTTGCGAATCGGGAAACTTTTTGCGCCCCAGCGCGTGCATGAAGACCAAGCCTAAGAAAACCATCGCCAGCTTTTGCGGCTCGCCGCGCAGCTCTCCGGAGTCGACGCGCCGCTGCATGAATTCGGTGAGCACCGCGAGGATCGCGAGCTGCGGCCGCCAGGTCGTCGCCGCGAAAATATCCTTTTCGTACTCCTGCTCTACCAGGGACCAGCGAATCATGTCGCCCAGCGCTTCGAAACGCGCGAACATGAGGCGGGCCAATGCCAGCAGATCTTCTTCCACGCCGCCGGGATGCAGCTGCGCCGCGACGCCGGCCAGCTCGAGATACCCACAGAAGTGCTGCGCGCACGCAACCAACAGCGTCTCTTTGTTTCCGAAGTGGCGGAAGATTGTGGCTTCGTTTACGCCGGCGACGTCAGCGATCTCGCGCGTCGTCGCGCCGCGCTTGCCCTTGCGGCCGATTACTTCACGTGCGGCGATAAGAATGCGCTCTCGGGTATCTTCGGGAGAGGCCGGTCGGCCGGCGTCAACCGTTTTGCGCGTTTCGATCATCGCGCTTCGGGTCCGCCGGGCTCGACCGGGACGTTGGTTTCGTAGGTTCCGTACGACGCGTCGGCGACGGCGCGGACGTGCGGAATCTGAATCGTCGCGTGCTGGCTCGAGAGCACCGAATAAATCCCCTGGGAGCGATACTGCTGCGTCATCGTGATCTTTCCGCCGCTGGTGTAATACCACTCCATGCGGGCGAGGTCGAAGGTCGCAGCATCCACGTAGGCCAGCGTGTGGTCTAAAATGTCGCTGCGGATCTTCTTCGTCATGCGCAGCACGATCATCGGACGATCGTCGATCGTCGCACTGCCGTCCACCGCGACGTTCGAATCGCGCTGCCACTGATTCGGATTGCCGATGTCGTTAAAGAGCTTCTGAAAGCCGCGGGCGTAGCTCGGCATACGATCGAAGACTACGACGTAAAGATCGGGACGCTTGTAGTACGACGTGCCGTCGAGCTTAGGTGCCAAAAACGGAAAGTTGAGCATGCGGACGTCGACGTGCACGCGCGCGCGATACGATTGCAGCGTCGGGTTCCGATCGGTCATCTTGCGCAGCACCGCACGCACGTCGAGGGACGGTTGCATCGCACTGGCGGCCGCGGGGCCCGATCCCAGCGCGACCGGCAAGAGCGCAGAAAACAGTAGAGCGAGACAGAAGCTTTTCACGATTAGGCCGGCTGCACCTCAACGATGGTGAAGATGCGATCGAGCCCGGTGACCGACAGGGTTCGGGTGACTTCGGGGCGGCTTGCGCGCAACCCAAGCTCGCCGCCGGCCGCGCGCGCGCGGCGCAGCAGGGTGATTAACCCGCGAACGCTCTCGTGGTCGAGACTGTCCAGAGCGTCGAGGTCCAAAATGACGCGGCTGGCGCCGCCTTCAAACGCGGCCAGCGCGGCAGCTTCGATCGCCGGGTGGGCGGACAGACGGTACTCGATGATAACCGGTTCCATACTCTCTTCTTGCAAAATGCGGCAGAGGGGGCTGCAAGTGAGTACTTGCACGCACATCCTAGCACGCACTTTACCCTAAAGCAAGTGCTTGCACGCACCCGCCTGCTTGGGCCGCACGAGGGCTGGTCTTAGGAGTGAGAGGTACCCGCTCCAGCGCCGGCTTTATGGAAGCCTTGAGCGTGTGCCTGGGCCGGGCAGAGATACTCGCCGTGCTTGGTTTTGCCGTAATACTGATCGCCGGGTTCGTGATAGACCTTGGTGTTTAGGTTGACCCAGACCGCCTGCACCGCGCCGCAATTCGGGGCCGCCGAGGGGTTCGCGCCCTTGATTCCCACGCTAGCGGCACCGGACGCCGGCGCGCTGGTGGCGTTCTGGCTCGACTTGCCGCCGCCACACGCGACGAGCGCGAGCAAGATCGTGACGATTGCGAGATTCCGCATCAACTTTACCCTCCTACGGAAGCAGCCGCTTCGCTAGCACGGCCGTCGCATCCCGGGCCTGGCGGGCCAGCGGCGAGGGCTCACCAACGTACACGCGCCGGCCGCCGACAAAGGCCGCCTGAAGCCAGGCGTCCTGCCCGCGATAGACGAGGGCATTGACCGGCGGCGACCACGGGTCGATCTGCGAGGCGTCGAGCACCAGGAAATCGGCCGCGCATCCGGCGACGAGATCGCCGGCTGCCAAGCGGAGTGCGCGGGCGCCTTCGCTGGTTCCCATGGCATAGGCATCGCCGGCGCGCGACGCTGAGGCGTCGACGTGGAGGATCTTCTGCAGCAGCGCGGCGGCGCGCATCTCCTCGAAGAGCGAAGGGCGCACGTCGGCATCGGTGCCCAGCCCGACGCTTACGCCGAGTGCGCGCAGCGCGCGCACGTCGCAGATTCCGTCGCCGAGGTATTGATTGGTCATTGGATTGTGCACGACCCGCGCACCGCTCGCGGCGACTTTGCGACGGTCGTCGTCGCTGATGTAGATTGCGTGAATCGCCACGGTACGTTCGTTGAGTGCACCGAGATCTTCGAGCACCGCAATCGGCGAGCGGTTGAATTGCTCGAGCGTCTGCTTACCTTCGTAAGCGGCTTCGGCGACGTGAACGTGCAGCATGCAGTCGTGCTCGGCCGCGAACTCGGCTGCGGCGCGAATCATGTCGTGCGACGCGGCGTGGAGG
>DATAPM010000418.1:0-2805 GCA_036265225.1 Vulcanimicrobiaceae bacterium | reverse complement strand
GCTCGGCTTGGTGGCGGCGGCCGCGGCCACCGTCTCCGGCGAACAGGCAACCCACTTGCCGGCCTTGTTCTGCAGCGTCGCCGCCGGCATCTTATTCTCGATCACATACGCCAACTCGACGTAGCCGATGGCTCCCGGCGTGCTGCGCACCTGTCCGGCGACGCCCTCGTTGCCTTTGGCTCCGACCGAGCTCGGCGCCGGCCAAGAGACGCTCTTGCCGGTGCCGACCTTGCTCTTCCATTCGGGCGAAACGTGGCTCAAGAAGTCGGTAAAGATGTAGCTTGTCCCCGATCCGTCGGAGCGATGCACGACGACGATGGGCATGTCGGGGAGCTTGACGCCGGCATTGAGCTTGGCGATCTGCGGATCGCTCCACTTGCCGATCTTGCCCAGGTAGATGTCGGCGAGAACCTCTCGCGACAGCCGTACGGTCGCGCTGACGCCGGGAAGATTGTAGGCGATGGCCGCGCCGCCCAGCGTCACCGGAATCTGGAGCACCGGCTGTTTGGCGCGCCCCAGCTCTTCGGCGTTCATCGGAACGTCCGAGGCGCCGAAGTCCACGTTTTTGGCGGTGAACTGCTGAATGCCGCCGCCGCTGCCGATGGACTGGTAGTTGACGGTCACATCGGGCTTCTTTTGGTTGTAAATGTAGAAGGCTTTGGAGAAGAACGGGTAGTCGAAGCTCGACCCCGCCCCCGTCAGTTGCGTTGCCGCTGCGGCCGGCAGCGTCATCGCGACTCCAAGGGCCAGCGTGACCAGCCCGCGATAGAACGATCGTCTCACAGAAAAAACTCCTCTGGTGAAGTTAGTTCTAGTTGTAATCGAGACCGATTAACCTGACGTTAAGGCATCTCCGCAAAGACATAAGGTGACTCCCCGAGAAGCCGCCTCTAATGATTGCCGACGCCCAGAGTGACGACGGCCGGCCTTCGCTTGCTGAGCTCCGCCATACGGCCGCTCACGTGCTCGCTTACGCCGTGCAGGACCTTTTCCCCGATGCCAAACCGACGATCGGCCCGGCCATCGAGAATGGCTTCTATTACGATTTCGACCGTGGCACCCCGTTCACGCCCGAGGACCTGACCCGACTCGAGGCGCGCATGCACGAAATCGTGGAGGCCGATTACCCCATGACCGGGCGCGAGGTCAGCCGCGGCGACGCGGTGGGCGCCTTCCCGGCCAACCCTTATAAGGTCGAGATGGCGAGCGAGATTCCCGAAGGCCAGCCGATCACGCTCTACACGATCGGCGCCTTCACGGATCTCTGCCGCGGCGGCCACGCCGATTCCACCGGCAAGATCGGGGCCTTCAAGTTGACCGGCCTCGCCGGCGCCTATTGGCGCGGCGACGAGCACAACGCCATGCTGCAGCGCATCTACGGCACGGCGTGGTACACGCAGGACGATCTCGACGCGCATCTGCATCGCCTCGAGGAGGCGCAGCGACGCGACCATCGCAAGCTCGGCGCGGAGCTCGATCTCTTCTCGATCGAGGAAGAGGCCGGCGGCGGACTAGTCTTCTGGCATCCCAAGGGCGCGATCGTGCGCGGCCTGATCGAGGATTTCATCCGCGAAGGGTTGCGCGAACGCGGCTACTTGCCGGTCGTGACGCCGCACATCGTCTCCGAGCGCTTGTACGAAATCTCCGGACATCTCGAAAACTTCAGCGAGAACATGTTCGGTCCGATCGAAGTCGAGACGCAGCGCTTCCGCCTCAAGCCGATGAACTGCCCGGGACACATTCTGATCTACAAGAACCGGTTGCGCAGCTATCGCGATCTGCCGTTGCGTTTCTCCGAGTTCGGGACGGTCTACCGCTTCGAGCGCTCGGGCGTGTTGCACGGCTTGACGCGCGTGCGCGGCTTCACGCAGGACGACGCGCACCTCTTCTGCACGCCCGACCAGTTGCAAGGCGAGTTCGAACGCACCCTCGACGAAGCGTTGCGGCTGATGAAAGCCTTTGGTTTCAACGAGTTCCAATACGTGCTCTCCACGCGCGACCAGGCCGCGCGCGGCGAAACCGACTCGCTCGCCGAGCAAGCGATTCGGCAAGCGCTGCAGCGCTACGAGTTGAGTTACGAGATCGACGAAGGCGGCGGCGCGTTCTACGGGCCCAAGCTCGACGTGAACGTACGCGACGCGCTCGGCCGCCCCTGGCAGCTTGGTACGGTACAGGTTGACTTTGTTTTGCCGGCTCGCTTTGGCCTCAAATACCGCGCTGCCGACGGGCAAGACCACCAGCCGGTCATGATTCACCGGGCGCTGGCGGGCTCGCTGGAACGTTTCTTCGGCATTCTCGTTGAGCACTATGGGGGAGCATTTCCCGTATGGCTGGCGCCGATTCAGGTCGTCGTCACAGCCATTTCCCAGCATCAAGCGGCATATGCTCAAGAGGTAGCTTCGCGCATTCGCGGAGCGGGCTTTCGGGTAGAACTTGACGAAAACAATGAAAAGCTCGGATACAAGATACGACACTGGAAGACGCAGAAAGTGCCCTACATCTTAGTAGCCGGCAAACAAGAGGTTGCAGAAGGCACCGTGAACGTGAACGAGCGCGGGATCGAAGAGAAGCGCACGATTTTGGTAGACACATTTATCGACGACTTGCATCGCGCAGTGGAGGCTAAGTTATGATGCGATGCGATTCGCGCGTCGTTTTTTTCGCGCTCGCTCTTTCGCTTGCTTCCTGTCAGGGCTCGGGTCTCGACAGCGGCATGGGCGGCATGGGCGACATGGGCCCGCCGGTGACGCAGGGCGGAAACATCGGCGGCGGTCTTCCCAATCAAATGGGCGGCGGGATGCAAGG
>DATAPM010000417.1:0-7696 GCA_036265225.1 Vulcanimicrobiaceae bacterium | reverse complement strand
AAAGCACCGGAGCGGGATTAAAGACGCGGCGCAGGGCCGCCCCGCAGGATTCGCACGCCTTCTCAAAAGTCTCATCGAAGCCATGGCGCACTTCGTGCACCTTCCCGCATTTCGTGCACGCATAATCGTAAAGAGGCATGGTCAAAAGTATATCGGTCTTAGCACTCAGGGTCAATGAGTGCTAGCCTCTGGCCCGCTTGGGTGGTATTAGAAGTCGGCGAGGACGGCGCTGTCCCGCTTGTACTCGACGAGCCCTTTGAAGTGCACCAGCGAGTCGGCCAGCGCGCCGGCTACCCGCCGGCCGCGCTGCCAGCGGTCCAGCAGGCCGCCCAGTTTTCCGTGATATGCCGGGTAGGCTAACTGCACGTGAAGTTTCGAACACGAGGTGCGGCGCTCGATCCGAAAATCGAGGCGGCGGCGCAACGAGTATGCCCCAACGAGCGAGAGGCGAAAGTTGGTGATGAGGGCGTCGACTTCGTAGAGCTGCTCCTCGTCGCCGGGCAGCCACGAGCGGATCACTACCTCGCTCCCGACGCCCAGTTGCGGCTCCCCCTCGGCACGGCGCGCGCTACGGAGAAATGACAGCCAAACCGGCCATTTCTCAACGGCGCACAGCAACGCAAACGCTTCCTCTGCCGCGCAATTGAGGTCGAGGCTCGCACTATGTGAGCGTGGCCCCGGAATAATTGAATCGTCTGCAACGAGCATAACCGCGCTTTATATCCGGCATGTTGCCGCAGCATTCCTTTCTATATAATATCCACAATTTTGTGCATGTTTATCAACCGATTTCACCGCTGCCGATGCCTCGAGCAAAGAGAAGTAAGCTAGCTACGCCGACGGGCAATGCGCCCTCGTCGAGCCGAAAGAGCGGGCTGTGGACCGGATGCGTTGCACCGACCGCTTCGTTTCGAACGCCCAACCTAATCAACAACCCGGGAACGCGCTGCGCAAAATAAGCAAAATCTTCGGCGCCCATCGTGGGCTGCGGCTCTTCGACGCGCATCCCGTTGTTGCGCGCGTACTCGGCAAAATCTCTTGCCAGCTTCAGGTCGTTGATCACCGGAGGATAGCCGCGCACGATTCTTACTTCGGCGCTGACGCCGTAGGCCGCAGCGACGCCGGCGACGATGCGGCGAACCCGTTCCTCGAGCGCGTCGCGAACGGCCGCGTCGTACGCGCGCAGCGTGCCACTGAGCTCGATTACGTCGGCAATGACGTTGTTGCGATATCCGCCGGCGATCGTGCCGACCGTTACGACGGCGCTCGCCAGCGGGTCGGTTTCGCGCGCAACCACGTTCTGCAGCGCGAGCACCATTGCCGCAGCGGCAGGGATTGCGTCAACCGACGTGTGCGGATAGGCGCCATGGCCGCCGACGCCGCGCACGGTGATATACATCTCGTCGGCCGACGCGTTGACGCCTCCGGGCGTGATGCCGATCGTTCCGGCGTCGAGGCGCGAGTCCACGTGCAGCATGGCGATAGCGTCGACTTTTGGATCGTCGAGCGCCCCTTCTTCGATCATCGGAAGCGCGCCGCCGGGCCCTTCTTCTGCCGGCTGAAAAATCAGAACGGCGGTTCCGGCCATCGTTTCTCGCGCGCCTCCGAGCGCGCGCGCCGCGCCGAGCAGCATTGCCGTGTGTGAGTCGTGCCCGCAGGCGTGCATCTTTCCGGCATTTTCCGAAGCGTATGGTAGGCCGGTACGCTCGGTAATCGGCAGCGCATCCATGTCGGCCCGCAGGGCAACCACGCGCCCGGGTTTCCCGCCGGCGATGCGCCCGACCACGCCCGTTTTGGCGATGCGGCGATGCTCCACCGCGAGCGCGTCGAGCTCACTCTCAACCAGTGCCGCGGTACCGTTCTCTTCGAATCCTAGCTCGGGCCGGCGATGAATCGCGCGCCGCAGCTCGACGACCCGCTCGGCCAAAGCGTCGTTTACTTCGATAGCCATGGCGACCGAAGTTACCGCACCGGTACTTTCGCTCCCGCCGACGAAGCGAACCTGACGCATGATGACGACCGCCGACCTCGCCTTTGCGCTGCTGATCAACCGGACGAGCGCGTACTATGCGGCCAATCCACCGGCCTACATGACGTACGTCGAGCATACGCACGTCAACGCCCCGACTTTGGGCCGGACCCAGGATATCGACCGTTCGATCGCGGTGCGCGTTGCCGACAATTATGCGGTGATGAAAGACCTCCCCAACGGCTCGGAACGCACCGGACAAGCCTTTCCGATCGTCGCCTATTTCGATCCGCTCTCGGCCTTTACGTTCAGCTACTTCGCCAACCTCAAGCGCGTCGACATCACGCTGCAGCGGGGTGCCCCGCTGACGCTGGCGATTCCGGCGGCCGATCCAAGTGTGAACGTGCTCGTCCCCTACAACAGCTACTGGGCGGCGCGCTACGCTCCCGACTCAACCGACGCCGCGCTGCATCTGCTCATCGAGCCGACGCCGCGCGTGCGCGTAGGTTTCTACCCTTCGGAGGTTGCCGAGGATCCACAGTCGCATCTGCCGTCGCGCATCGAGATGCGCGTCGCCGGCGGGAACGACGAAATCATCGATCTCAACTACGCCGTGATGAACGGGCACTGGGTGATCGTACACGGACGGTTCAGCGCAACGCAGCATGCGGCGTTTTTGACGTTCAAAGTGATCGCGGACGTTACGTTCAGCGACATCACCTTTCCGTCCGAACCACCCGACCCTCGCTTAGCGGGGACGCCTATGCCGGCTGCTTCGCCGCAGTAGAGGTTTCCTTAACGACCTTTCCGCGCGGGACGCCGTTGCCGGCGCGAACCTCTTTGGGAGCCACCCAGAGATAGATATTCGGAATCAGCAGGAGCGTCAAGACCAGCGAGCTCAAAACGCCGCCGATCACGACGATACCTAAGCTGGAGCGCGACGACGAGCCGGGATCGAGCGAGAGTGCCAACGGTAAGTTGCCGGCCATAATCGAGACGCTGGTCATGATGATCGGGCGGAACCGGGTATGCGCGCTCTCCTTAATGGCCGCAAGTTTGTCGAGCCCGCGCGCGCGCAGCGTGTTGGCATAGTCTACCAACAAGATGCCGTTCTTGGTGGCAATCCCGATGAGCAGGATCGTCCCGATGAGGGAGAACAGGTTAAGCGTGCGATGGGTCAGCCACAAGGCTCCAATCGCGCCGATGGCCGCCACCGGAACCGAAAAGATGATGATGAACGGCGAAACATAGCTGTTGTACAGCGCCACCATCAGCAGGTAGACGAGAATTACCGAGACGATCATGGCCAAACCGATACCGACCAGCGTCTGGTGCATGAAGTCTTGCTGGCCCAGCGGCGCCGGCCGCACGAAGACGTTCGGCGGCAGGTGCAGCGAACGAATGCGCTTCATCAGCCCGTTCTCTACCGCCGAGAGCGAGGACTTCGGTCCGTAGTTTGCGTTGACATGGATGACGGTATTGCGATCGGTGCGGGTAATCAGCGGCGAGGTGGGCGTGGAGACGAATCGGGCGATGTCGCTCAGATAGACGATGCCCCCATTCGAGGAGCGAATAGCCACCGACTTGAGCTGGTCGAGACTGGCGCGATCCCGTTCCGGGTAGATGACCTGCACCTGCTCGAGTCCAGAGGTCGTCTCAAACTGTGTCGCCAGATTTCCGCCGAAGGCAGCGCCCGCCGCCTGTGCCGCCTGACCCAGGTCAACGCCGAGCGCTTGCGCTTTGTTGCGGTCGAACTGAATCGATATCTCCGGCGTGAGTTGCGTCCCCGTACTGTTGACGCTCGTTGCGCCGGGCACGGTCTTGAGCAGGTCGGTAACCTTCTGCGCGTACGGTGTTGGATCGCCCCCGGTAAGATCGGTTACGAGTAAGTCGATAGGCTGCGCGTTGCCTCCCGAAGTCGACGTCGCAGGCACGACGACGGCCGTGACGCCTTGTGGCAGGCTTTGGTTTGCGATCTCCCTGAACTTGCCCACCCAATAATCAGTCGGATGGCGCCGGCCTTCTTTGAGCCAAATATGCACTTGACCCACGTTGCTTTGGCTGACGAAACCGCCAAACGACGCCGCGTAGGCACCGGCCACCGCCGTGTTGGCGAAGATGTCGGGCGTCCCGAGAATCTTACGCTCGAGCGCAAATGTCCCGTTTTCGACCGTCTGGATCGGGGTGCCGATCGGGTACATCAGCTGCATGTAGATCTCACCGCGGTCGACGGGCGGAATGAACTCCTCGCCGACGGCGCCGGCGGCTACAAGCCCGAGGGCTAAAACGAACGTGCCCGCGCAGAATACCGCAACGAGACGCCCGTGGCGCAGGCTCCACGGCAGCACCGCGCCGGTATACCAGGAGCGCAGGCGGTCGAATCCTTCGCCGAACCGCTCGACGACGCGCCACGGCTCCCAGTGCGAACGCAGCGCCCAAAGACCGGCCAGCGTTGGCGTGATAGTAAAGGAGACAAATAACGACGTTAGCGTCGAGATGACGACGACGATGGCAAACTCGGCGAGCTGGCGGCCGACCTGCCCTGCAATGAAGGCGATGGGGAAAAACACCACGACGTCGACGAGCGTGATGACTACCGCCGCAGCTCCGATCTCCTCGCGTCCGCGCACCGCCGCTTCCTCCGGCGGCTGCTTGAGTTCCCTGAAATGACGTTCGATATTCTCGAGCACGACGGTCGAGTCGTCGACCAAGATGCCGATCACAAGCGACATGCCCAGCAGCGAGATCGTATCGATCGTTAGATGAAGGAGTTTCATCGCCGTCATGGCGATGGCGAGCGAGGTGGGAATCGAGACGCAGACGACGATGGCGCTTCGCCACGAGCGCAGGAAAAAGACCATCGCCAATCCGGTGAGCAAGATGGCGATCATCAGCGTGCGGGTTACCGACCGGATCTGCTGCTCGGTGAACTTCGACTGCACGTGGATGACGCGGAAGGCGATGTCGGGGAATTGCCGTTCGATCTTGGGCAACGCGCGGATCACATTTTGCGAAGCGGTCACCTCGCTGCCGTTGGAAGACTTTTGGACTTGCAAAAAGAGCCCGGGCTGACCGCTTATGTGCGCAAACTGCAGCCGCGGCTCGTAGCCCTCGTTGACCGCCGCCACGTCACCGATGCGCACGACCGAGTTTGCGGCGCTCCAGGGGTTTACCACGCCGGCGAGGGCCGAGAGGCCGCCGCGGTAGTTTTGGACCTGGGCGCCGGTGGACGAGGTGATCGCCGCGGCGACGCTTCCGCCAGACGGAATAACGGCGAGATTGCGCACCGTATCGAGATCCTGAATGTCGCCCCGTATATCGATCGTCGTCTGGCGGTTGGGTTCGTAGGCGAAGCCGCCGGGAACGCGCTGATTGTCGGCTTGCAGCGTGTTGATCACGTCGTTTATCGTCAAGTTGTTGGCCGCCAACCGTGCGGGATCGACGACAACCTCATAGGCCGGCGTGACGACGCCGCCGACGTTGACGAACGAAATGGAGGGAACTTGCTCGATCTGCGGGGCGATCACGTTGGTCGCGTAGAGCGCTAGCCGAGACAGCGAAAGTTTCTTCGAATAGAGCGCGAGAGTAACGACGACCGACTGCGTGGGATCGCGCAGGTTTACCGTCGGCGGGCTGATGTTGGTCGGGAGATACTTCTCGGCGGCCTGGATCGCTTTGTTGGTCAACGCCAGATCGGTCGCCGTATCGGAGGTGATATCGAAGGTAGCGGTGATCTGGGCCTGGCCTTGCTGCACGACGGAGTTGAAGGTCTGCAGGTCGGGCGTACCGGCGAGATTCTGCTCGATAGGCTGGACGATGTTGTCGCGCATCTCGGTGACCGAGGCGCCGTTGTATCCAACCGAAATGCTAACCGTGGGCTGTGAAACGTTGGGGTAAAGTTCCTTGACGATGGTCATTAGCGACAGAAGGCCGGCAAAGAGCATCAACGCGACGATTACAAAGACCAGCGTCGGCCGGTTGATGAAAAGCCGCGTCAGGCTGAAGTTCACGGTTGAAACGAGACCTTCTCGCCGTCGCCCAAGCTCGTCTGACCGTTGCCGACGACGTGAGTGCCCGTTGCGAGCCCAGTGACGATCGAAGTCGTGCCGTCGCTACCGATCTCGGCGACTTTCATCGTCTTTACCGTATCGTCCGGTGCCTGCACGACCATGACCGCATCGTGATTGTCGTCGGTAAAGGCGCTGACGGGTACGCGTACGCCGCGCAGCGGAATCGTCGCGACCTGCGCCTGGACGACCATCCCCGGGCGCAAGCGCTGGCCCGGGTTATCCAGCAAGACCTTCACCTGGAAATCGGTAGAACCGGGGTTGATCTGATTGAGAATTCCGGTGACGCGTCCGCTGAAGCGGCGCCCGCCGAGGTCGGTCGCATCCACCGTAGCCGGCGTCCCGTTGGTAATGCGAGCAACCTGCTCGCTCGATGCGTGTAAGACGGCATAAATGGGATTGACTTGCTGCAGCGTGAAGATTTGACGCGAGCCGGGATATTCGCCGGGGTTGAGATTGCGGTTGACGACGACACCGTCGATCGGCGAGACGATCGCGGCCTTCGAAATCTGAACGCGCACTTGTTCGGCCTGCGCTAGGGCTACCTTCTCCTGCGCTGCCGATTGCTGTACTGCCGATGCCTGCAGCCCCGATCCCGAGATGCTGCCGTTGGCTTGGACCGCCGCGCGAGCGGATGAAACGTTGGAGTTGGCAGTATTGAGCGCTTGCTGGTCGTTGCGCACCAGCGTCGCTTGCGCGTCTACCGCTTGCTGCGAGATATAGCCTTGCGATAGCAAACTTTGGTCGCGCGCAAGATTGTGCGTGTCGTTCTGCAACGTCTGCTCGGCTTGACGCGCGGCGGCTTCGTCGGAATGCAGCGTATCGACGCCCTGAGAAATGTTGAGCGAGCCTTGATAGCTGGTGTGGACGGTGTTGGCGTGATTGCTGCTCGCCGTTGCGTTGTCGGCGTCGAGTTGCGCCTGGAGATCTGAGGTATCGAGCTGTGCCAGCAGCTGTCCGGCGCGAACGGTGTCGCCTTCGCGAACGTAGACGGCGTTGGCGGGCTCGGAGAGGGAGCTTTGGATCGCCACGTTTTGGTACGGGGCAACGACGCCCGCAAGATTACGCGCGGGCTCGATGGCTCCAAAGCTTGCGACGGCGACTTGCACGTAGGGAGCGGCCGACGGCTCCGCGGCCGGGCGGCGGGCGCATCCCGATGCGGCTAGAATGACGAGCGTGGCACCGAAGAAGATTCCGGAAAGGGCGTCCCTTGGTTTCATGGGTTGGCCCGATTGTACCGAATGGGCCGGATTCTAATCCTGGAGTGAGTCTGAGAATGGGTACGCCAAGCGATCGGCCGCGCGTGCTGGTCATCGACGACGAGCGCGGTCTACGAGAGCTGCTCGAGTATGGACTCGAGCAGGCAGGCTTTGAAGTTCGCAGCGCCGTCGACGGCTCGGCTGCTCTTGGGCTATTGGAGAGCTGGCCCCCCGACCTTATCGTTCTGGACGTCATGCTGCCCGGCAGCGACGGTTTTGCGCTTCTCCCCGAGATCCGCAGCTTGACCACCGCGCCGGTCGTGATGCTGACGGCCCGCACCGAGATTGCCGAAAAAGTCGCCGGCCTCACCGCCGGCGCGGACGACTACGTGGGCAAGCCCTTCGATCTGGAAGAGCTCGTCGCGCGTCTGCGCACGCTCTTACGCCGGCCGGCAATCGAG
>DATAPM010000416.1:0-5944 GCA_036265225.1 Vulcanimicrobiaceae bacterium | reverse complement strand
GTCCACGGTAATCCAGCCGTGCGCGAAGACGAGTTCCGGAGCGGCTTCGCCGAGCGCCCAAAGAATCGCCGGCCAAATGATGGTGTGAAAGCGAGCGATCTCCTTGCCGATGAGCTGAGTGCTAGCAGGCCAGAGGGATTTAAAGCGTGTTTCGTCCTCGCTCCATCCGATCGCCGTAATGTAGTTCAGCAGCGCGTCCAACCATACGTAGATCACGCCGCCGCCCGGAATTGGGATGCCCCAATCGAAGCTGGCGCGCGAGATCGACAGATCTTCGAGACCCTCTTGAAGCAGCGTCATCATCTCGTTGTAGACGCTGCGCGGCTGTACCCAGTTCGGATTGGCCGCGTAGTATTCGAGCAGCCGGTCGCGATAGGCCGACAGGCGGAAGAACCAATCTTCCTCCGAGATCCATTGAACCTCTCGCCCGCAGGTCGGGCAGCGGCCGTCAACGAGTTTGGATTCGAGCCAGAAGGTCTCGTCGCTCACGCAGTACCAGCCCTCGTACTTACCTCGATAAACGTCGCCAGCTTCGCGCAGCCGCTCGAAGACGCGTTCCACCTTGGTCACGTGCCGCGGCTGCGTCGTGCGAATGAAATCGTCGTACGACACGTGGTAGGCGGCAAAGAGGGCTTGCCAACGCGGCACCAACTCGTCGCACCACTCTTGCGGACTCTTACCGGCCGCTGCGGCCGCATTGGCGACCTTCTGTCCGTGCTCGTCGGTGCCGGTCAAAAAGAAGGTCGGCCCCATCGTTCGTGCCGTTCGCGCCAAAACGTCGGCTACGACGGTCGTGTAGGCGTGGCCGATATGCGGATTGCCGCTGATGTAATAGATCGGCGTGGTGACGTAGTAGGCGCGCTCCATTTTCGTTACCGGTGGTTACCCGGGCTTTTGCGGCGCGCCTTCCGCGCCGCGGCACGAGCGTAGAGTTCGCGGCGGTCGCCGTAACCGCGCTCGGCGAGGAGCTTGGCTACGTCGCTGACGCGGTGGCCGCCGGCCAGGAGCTCGTCGATCGCGTTTTCGGGCGAAACCGCCGGTGCAGATGCCTTTGATTCATACGGGGCGATCGCGAACGCAATCTCACCGCGAATCGGCTCGATGAGTTCCTCGAGCAACGCAGCGGGCGTTCCGGAATAATGTTGCTCGTGCAACTTGGTATATTCGCGCACGACAAAGACGCGCGCATCGGCGGCTACTACGTCGAGGTCGGCGAGGCTGGCGCGGATGCGTCGCGGCGACTCGTACCAGATCGTCGTCGCCGCGCTTGCCAGGGCCGCGGCGAATCGCTCCCGCCGCGCGCCGCTGGTGCGGGGGGGAAAGCCTTCGAAAATAAATCGCCGCAGCTCGAAGCCGGAGAGCAGCGCGACTCCCGTTGCGGCGCTGGGTCCCGGCAAAACCTCAACCGGTACGCCGGCGGCGCGCGCGGCTGCCACCAACGCGCTGCCCGGATCGGAAATTCCCGGCATGCCCGCATCCGCCGTTACGGCAACCAGCTCGGTTCGCGCGCGCTCGAGAATGCTCGGCGTCACCGCCGTGGCGTTGGCTTCGCGGTAGCTCCAAATCTCGCGCCCGGGCAAGCCGAGAGCCTGTAGGAGGCGGCGCGCGACGCGCGTGTCCTCGGCAACGATCAGGGCGGCATCGCGCAACGCGTCGGCCGCGCGCATCGTCACATCGCGCAGGTTTCCCAGCGGCGTCGGTACGAAGAGCAGCGGCATGGCGCGAGGCTTCGACGTCGAGCACATTCCTCCGGGCGCAAAGCTCGAACTGTATATCTCTCCCGATTGCCCGTATTGCCGCCGCGCGTTGGAGTATTACGATGCCGCAGGTACGTCTTACGCGCAGTACGACGCGCAGAACGATCTGCGGGCGCGCGAGCGGATGGTCGGATACAGTAACGGCGATCCGACCGTGCCCTGCATCGTGGTGGACGGACGATACGTTCAATCGGGGTGGGGCTCGCCGCCGCGCGGTTGAACGGTCCACTGACGCGCCGGTCGGCGCGAACGAAATGATGCGAGGCGGCAACGGAGAAAGAGACCGCCGACCGGTAAGTTGCTACCGGAGTGGAGGCATCACCTATGGATGACCGAACGAGCTCCGCGGCCGCCGCAAGCGTGTTGGCCGGACTGGCGTTCGTCTACGTTATCGTAATCGTCGCGATCATCGCGTTTACGGTATGGGTCTACTGGCGCATCTTTGCCAAGGCCGGATATAACGGCGCGCTCTCGCTGCTGAACTTCATTCCAGGGGTCGGCCCGCTCATCTGCGTGCTTATCTTGGCGTTTGGACGTTGGCCGATCGAGGATCAGCTCGCTGCGTTGCAAGGCGCGCGGCCGATGCCGCCCCCGCCGGGTCCGCCCCCGCCGCCTCCGGGCAGCTCGGTGATGCCGACGTAGCCTAAGCGCTACGCCAAAACGACGCGATCCAGGCTTCGACGTCGCCGGCACTTGACGGCAGGGCCGCCGAGAGATTCTCCGGCCCCTGCGCGGTGACGGCGACGTCGTCTTCGATGCGCACGCCTATCCCGCGGAAACGTTCGGGAACCGTGGCGTCGTCCGGCTGGAAGTAGAGCCCGGGCTCGACCGTCAGTACCATGCCCTCGCGGAGTTTGCCGTAGCGATACTCTTGCTCGCGTGCGTTGGCGCAATCGTGCACGTCGAGTCCGAGCATGTGGCTCGTTCCGTGAAGGGTGTAACGGCGGTGAAGCAGCTTGTCGCTATCCAAGGCCTCCTCGACGGAAACGTTGAGGATTCCCAGATCGACTAATCCTTCTGCCAGCACACGCATTGCGCGGCGGTGGGGTTCGAGGAAGTCGTTGCCCGCGACCGCGGCTTCTATGCCGGCCTGTTGCGCTTTCCAGACGAGATCGTAGACGATCCGTTGTTCGCCGGAGAAACGGCCTGAAACGGGCAGCGTTCGCGTAATGTCGGCGGTGTAGAGCGAATTACACTCCACGCCTGCGTCGATCAGTAAGAGCGCTCCGCGTTCGATTGCGCCGTCGTTGCGCGTCCAGTGCAGCGTGCAGGCGTGTTCGCCTGCCGCCGCGATGGTGAGATAGCCGGTGTCGTTGGCATCGATGCGACTGCGGCTCCAGAACGCCGCTTCGATTTCACGCTCGCTGCGCGCCGTGCGCATCGCGCGGATCGCGTCTTCGAAAGCCAGCTTTGAAACCGCGCAGGCGTGGCGCAGCTCGTCGAGTTCGTAGTCGTCTTTGACGAGACGCATTTCCGAGAGGCGCTCGGACAGTTCGTCGTCGCCGTCGCCGGCAGCCAGACGGGCGTCGACTTCTGCGTCGTGTCCGCGCAGCACGCGCCTCGCGTGATTGCTGTTGCGCAACTCTTCCAAATATGTTTCGACGGCTTGCAGCGGACGGCAGTCGTCCACCCCGAAGTACCCGCGGCTCTCGTCGACGCCGCGATGGCGTCCGACCCAGAGCTCACCATAGACGCGATCGGTGAAGAACTCGGCGGAGCCGCGGTTGTGTGCCGGCACGAAGAGCAGCGAGCGATGCGACGTGCCTTGGGGTTCGAGCACGAGCAGCGCACCCGGTTCGCCGTCGCCGTTCAGATAGACAAAGTCGCTGCTCGAGCGGAAGCGGAAATACGTGTCGTTGGCGCGCACGCGTTCGCGGCCGGCCGGAATAACCAGGTAGATTCCGGGATAGGCTCGCGAGAGTGCCTGACGCCGCTGCTCGAAGCGTCTCGCTTGCGGATGAACGGTGGAGTCGGACGGCCGGTCCATCCATCCGGTCGCCATGAAGTCGACGAGCGCCTTAGGCGGCTGGAAATCGTGGCTGGCTTTCCCGGATTCGGTCTTTTGTTCGGCTTGCGATTGCGCTGACATGGTTCGGCCAAGATTCGCCTAACGCTCGTTGGGTCATGCCGTCCGACCCCGGGCCGCTTCAAGTGGAGGTTCGTGCCAACGATACGCTGGCGAACGAGCGCACGTACCTAGCCTACGTCCGCACGGCGTTGGCCTTTATCGCCTTCGGGTTCGTCATCGCCCGCTTCTCGCTCTTCGAGCGCGAGTTTGCGGTGCTCGTCCACCGCCCCGGCGAGGCGGCCGGCCTTTCGACGACGTTCGGCACCCTCATGGCGTTCTTCGGGATCTTCATGGCGTTGCTGGGTGCGTGGCGCTACGCCGCGACCGACAACGGTCTACGCCGCGGCAGAGTCGTTACGCTCTCGGGAGTGCTAGGCTACGCGATCTCGCTCTTCATCGTCGCCATCGGCGCCGTCGTCGCATTCGCGTTGATGCTCTACCGGTGACCCGACAACTGAGCCGACGACGTTAGAGAGCGATATCCAGTCCCAAATCGAGAGCCGGAGCGCTGTGCGTAAGCCAACCGCTGCTGATGAGATCGACTCCGGTGGCAGCGATGGCGGCGACGTTTTGCGGATTGACTGCACCGCTCGCTTCGGCTAAAACGCGGCCGCCTACCAAGGCGACGGCTTCGGCGAGTTGCGGCGGCGTCATATTGTCGAGGAGCACGGCGTCAATCGGTTCTGCCAGCGCCTCGCGCAGCTGGGCGATCGTGTCGACTTCAACTTCAACCTTCACCATATGTCCCAGGCGCAGCCGCACCGCCCCGACGGCCGCATGAATCGAGCCCGCTAGGGCCAGGTGGTTATCTTTAATCAGCACGCCGTCATCGAGGCCGAAGCGATGCTGAAAGCCGCCGCCGCATCCGACGGCGTAGCGCTCTAGCGCGCGCAATCCCGGCGTCGTTTTGCGCGTGCCGACGATACGCGCGTTCGATCCTGCGACTGCATCCACCATCGCGCGAGTCGCGGTCGCGATGCCGGAGAGGCGCGACAGCATATTGAGTGCCGTGCGCTCGCCGGTGAGAATTGCTCGCGCGCTACCCGAGATTTCGGCGACCACTCCACCCGTTTCGACGCTCGCGCCGTCCTCCGTTTCAATGGCGATCTCCACGTCGTGGTCGAGCAGACGAAAAGCCAGCGCCGCGGCCGGCATCCCGGCGACGACACCCGTTTTGCGGGCGATGATTCGCGCTCGCGCCCGCCGTTGCGCGCCCACGATCGCATCGGTAGTGAGATCGCCTCCGCGGCCGACGTCCTCGAGCAGGGCCGAGCGAACGATCTGCTCGGCGACGAGCTCAAGCGACGCTGCGGAGGCGTGTAAACGAACGTTTGGCGAGCGCTTCATCGGTCTCGGGATAATCGCTGCGATAGTGACTTCCTCGGCTCTCGTGACGGGCCAGCGCGGCTTCGGCGGTCAAACGCCCCACGACCAGCAGGTTGCGCAGATCGCCGGCTCCACCGTGCAGTGCATTCTCGAAATCCTCGATGCGGCGCAGAGCCTCGCGCAAGCCCGCTTCGTTGCGGATCAATCCAACGTTGGAGTACATTACGTTACGCAAATCGCTCACGGCTTGCGCCTGACTGAGGCCGGCGCCTGCTGCGGCGGCGCTGCCGGAACGTTTGAGCGAGGCCGGCTGGCGGGCGGAGTGCGCGTTGGCGATATCGGTCGCGACGCGGCTGCCGTAAACGAGCGCCTCCAACAGCGAGTTGCTGGCCAGACGGTTTGCGCCGTGCACGCCCGTAGCGCTCGTCTCCCCGCATGCCCAGAGCGCCTCGAGCGACGTCCGGCCCCACTCGTCGACGGCAATACCACCCATGAGGTAGTGGGCGGCGGGCGCGACCGGAATGTTGTGCACGCGCGGATCGATGCCGGCGGCGATGCAGAAGCCGAAGACCGTCGGAAACGCTTCGGGAAAGTGCGAGCCAATTGCCGCGCGCGCATCGAGGCCCACGGTACGCCCGCGCTGCTGCTGCTCGAAGATCGCACGCGCCACAATATCGCGCGGTGCCAGCTCCGCGTCGGAGTGAACGGACAACATGAAGCGCTCGCCCAAATCGTTGACCAGCGTCGCGCCTTCGCCGCGAACCGCCTCGGTCACCAGCGGCATCGGATCGCG
>DATAPM010000415.1:0-1626 GCA_036265225.1 Vulcanimicrobiaceae bacterium | reverse complement strand
TCATGACAAAAGAATTGGAAAATTCCGCAGTCGGCGTTGCCAGGATGACAATATCGTGGCCCTTGAGCACTTCTTCCGCGACAGGGAGTGTCCCGGTGTGGGCGAACTCCCAGTCACCATGGATGAGCCCTGCGGCAGCTTGCGGACCACCGACGGCGATGGCTGGCAAGGTCATATCGATCTTCAGCTTCTTGAAGACGCCGGCCTCGGCTCCTAGCCAGGCAATGCTTTGCCATGTCGCAAGCAGGCCCGTCGCGACCCGGACGCGCTGAGGGGCCTCTTGCGCCCAAGCCAGACGGAAAGTGGTCGCCGGGACGGCGGTGGCACCCGCGACCAAATACAAGAACTCCCGACGTAAGAGTTTCATGGCGTCCTCCGAATTTGCGCGATAACATAGGGCTGTCCTTTTCGGCCGGCTTGGACGCCGCAGGAATGTCGCTAGGACTGGACGGGACTCCATGCTGATTGCCACTTTGATTTCTGACAACTTCATAACGGCGCGCGCGGGCGAGGCAATATGAGCGCGCGCACCTCAGACGCTCTGCATGTGCGGGCGCAGAACAGTGCCGTGCAATCGCTCCGCGAGCGCGGGGTGACTTGGGTGTCGTTCAACCCGATGCCGGACCTTGCGTGCGGCATCGACTTTACCCTCCGCAAGCTTCCCGACCTCGGCCTCCTCTCAGGAACAGTGCAGGGTCTCCGCCACGAGCACGCACGCCGGGACAGTGGAGACGGCGACGACGATTTCAGCTTTCATATGAATCTGAATGGACTCAGCTTCGTTTCGGGTGCACTCGGCGAGATGACCCTCGGAGATGGTGACGCGATGCTGCTCAGCTATTCGGCCTCGCGAACCATCAGCCGACCGGGCCTCGTGGATCACCGCGTAATCCGGCTCCCGCGCGCGTCACTCAGTCCCCTTGTGGACAATATTGATGATGCCGTGCTGTGTCGAATTCCGCGCGGCACGGGGATGCTGAGGCTGCTCAGAAATTATGTCGACGCAGTATTCGATGATCCAGCGCTCGCGCTGCCGGAGATGCGACCGTTGATTGTCGCCCAATTGTGCGACCTCATCGCGGTCACTCTCGGCGCAACGCGTGATGCGGCCGCGATCGCCGAGGGACGCGGCATACGCGCGGCGCGCCTGCGCGCCATCAAGAGCGATATCGAAGCACACCTCACCTACGGCGACCTTTCGCCTGGTGTCGTTGCGAGGCGCCAGGGAGTGTCGGACAGCTACATCCGCAAACTATTCGCGGGCGAAGGAACTTCATTCTCACAATTCGTCCTCAACCGTCGGCTCGTGCGCGCACAGCGCATGTTGACTGATCGACGGTGGGCCGACCGTAGCGTTGCGTGGATCGCGTTCGAGACCGGGTTCGGTGACTTGTCCTACTTCAACCGAACGTTCAAGCGCTTCTACGGCAACACTCCGTCAGAAATTCGAGGCGCAGTGATCGCCAGTAGCTAACCGATTAACCCCGATCTCGTTCGCCAAATTGAGCCACTGTTGACGTCGCCTATTGGCACAAAGCGGACGTGCCGATCCTGTTGGTAAATTTCTGCTCTCGGGGGAACAGCGGACACAACGCACCGCGCGTTTTACCGGTGTCCGGCCCCGCT
>DATAPM010000414.1:0-2484 GCA_036265225.1 Vulcanimicrobiaceae bacterium | reverse complement strand
TACTCCCCCGATGACGCCGCTGGCCACGGCGCGGCAGATACTCGCCGACCCGCAGCCTTTCTCTCGCGCCGCCGAGACGGCGCGCTTCGAACGATTGCTCGAAGATTCAGAGATCGTCCGCAAACGGCTCGGAGCCATCTCTGCGTCGCTCGCGAGCTATCACGAGGTGCGCGCCTTTGCGGGCGCCGTCGCAAACCGGCTCGGCGCGATCGCCTCGGCACTTCGCGGCGGCAACCCGGATCTCGATACGTGGGACGAGATCGAACGCACCCTGACCGCGCTCGAGAGTCAGGGAACGCCCACGATATATCGCGCCGGTGCGCGCGATTTGGAAGAGCACCTGCACGACGCCGTCGAGGCTGCCGCCATGCTCTCCTCAGGGCGCGTTCCGAAAATCCGTTTGCTCTCGCGGCCGCAGCCGGGACCGTACGTCCGCAATAAGATCAATTGGTCTAGCCGCGAGGCGTTGAGATTCGCCGTAGTGATGGGCATCGCCATGGCCGCCGGGCGCCACTTCGCCGCGGAGCGCGGTTACTGGATCGCCATGACCGCCGCCATCGTGCTGCGGTCGGACTTTCAAACCACTTTCTTCCGCGGTTTTGCGCGCATCGCGGGCACGCTGCTGGGGGCCGTTATCGCCACGCTTGTACTCGATGCGGTGCGCGGTCATCCTGCGCTTCAAATCACCGGCGTGTTAATCGCGGCGGCCGCTGCCTACCTGACGTTCAACCCAAACTACGCGCTCTTCACCGTAGCCATTACCTCGTTCGTCGTCCTCGTGCTGGGCATGCGCGGCTTGCCCGCCAATACGGCGATCGACGCGCGCGTGCTGGATACGCTGGCCGGCGGGGCGCTCGGAATGCTGGGATTTCTCGCCTTTCCCACCTGGGAGCGAAAAAGGACTCGCGCGCATCTCGCCGATCTGCTCGACTCGCAGCGCCGGCTCGCCGTGACGATCCTTTATGCGTACGCCGACCCGTCGCAGGAGTCGGTGCGCGCTATTGCTGCCGCTCGCACCGAGGTCTGGCGGGTCCGCACGGCGGTCGAGGCGTCGGTCGAGCGGCTGCGTCACGAACCGCAGCGCCCGCATACCATCGGCGCCTCGCGTGCGTTGCGTTTGCTCGCCGCATCGCAGCGTTTCGCGCTTGCGAGTCTCGCGCTGGAGACGGCCCTCGAAACCAAACGGCCGGCGCGCGGCATCGCCCCGCTTGCCGAGTTCGCGCACGTTCTCGATACGCGAATGACCGAGCTCGCGCAGGCAGTACGGGAATCGCGGCGCGTCACGCGAGACGGCCGGCTGCGCGCGGCGCTCGAGCGACTTGAGTCGCAGCTCGAGCCGCCCGACTCACCGGATTCGCGATTTATCTTGGAACGGGCGCGCGCGTACGTCGACGCCGTGGCGCGGATCGTACGGCTCAGCGCCTAGCGTTTATACTTTCTTCATTGCCGCGGGCTAGACTCGTTCATGCGCCGCCGGTAATGGTGGATCTCCGTCCCAACCAAGGACTGCCGGCGGCGCGCCGCTACTATGCGTAGATGCCGCGCAGCCTCGAGGCCTTGACTACCCGATCGATCGCGAGGGTGTACGCAGCAGTGCGCAGCGTAGCGCGACGCGACTGCGCTATCGAACGAATCTGATGCAAGTTCGCCAGCAAAAAGTCTTCCAGCTTTTCGTTGACCTCGGCCTCTTTCCAGAAATAGCCCATGCGGTCTTGAGCCCACTCGAAATACGAAACGGTAACGCCTCCGGCGTTGGCCATAATGTCGGGAATTACGACCACGCCGCGCTCGCGGAATATCCGGTCGGCCTCGGGAGTCGTCGGTCCGTTAGCGCCCTCGACGATCAGCTTGGCCTGTACTTTGGCCGCGGTCTCCGGCGTAAAGACCTTTTCGAGTGCCGCCGGCACGAGCACGTCGCAGGCGCTCGAAAGCAGCTCGGCGTTGGTGATCTTCTCGCCGCCCTTGAAGCCTTCAAGCGTTCCGAACTTGCGCGCGTGCTCCATCGCGGCGTTGACGAAGATGCCCTCTTCGTTATAGTACGCGCCGGTGACGTCGGAGATGCCGACGACCTTACACCCGCGCTCCTCGAAAAGTTTGGCGGCGTACATTCCCACGTTACCGAATCCCTGAATCGCGATCGTCGCCTGATCGGGCCGCAGCCCCATCTCCGCCATCTCGTCGAGCGCGCAGATGGTAACGCCGCGACCGGTCGCCTCGACGCGGCCGCGCGATCCACCGATCTCCAGCGGTTTGCCGGTGACCACGCCCGGCATATTTTGGCGCACGTGCATCGAGTAGGTGTCCATGAACCACGCCATGACCTGGGGCGTCGTGTTGACGTCGGGCGCGGGCACGTCTTTGTCGGGTCCCACGACCTCGACCAGCTCCGCCGCGTAACGCCGCGTGATGCGCTCGAGCTCGTTGGAGGAGAGCGTCGCCGGATCGCACGTGACCCCGCCCTTGCCGCCGCCGAAGGGAAGATCG
>DATAPM010000413.1:0-2316 GCA_036265225.1 Vulcanimicrobiaceae bacterium | reverse complement strand
CTACACCAGCTATCGCAACCCGCGCGCCGCGCTCTTGATGGGACACGCGCGCGGCGTGCTCTGTTTGGCCAGCGCTCAGGCCGGCGTGGCGGTGCATACCCTCGGTCACGCGCGCGTCAAACGCGCGCTGGTCGGTTCGGGAAGCGCGCGCAAAGAGCAGGTCAACGCCATGGTAACCCGACTGCTCGGCCTGCGCCAGGCGCCCAAACCGCACGACGTCTCGGATGCGCTTGCCCTAGCCTTGGCTTTTCTCAACGTACTCGACGTCGCGCCCGCCACGCGCCGTGTTCGATAGAATTTCCGGGTCGCTGGTCGAGCGCGGCAAAGACGTCGCGCTGATCGAGACCAACGGTCTGGGCTACGAGGTTCTTTTGCCGCCCTGCATCGCCGAGAAACTTCCGAGCACGCCGGGCGAACGGCTAACGCTCGAGATCTACTCGGTCGTCAACATGGATGGCAACACCGGACGATTTACCTACTACGGCTTTACCAATGCCATCGAACGCGACTTCTTCGAAGCGCTGCTTACGGTCGCGTCGATCGGTCCGCGCTCCGCGGCGCGCGCCTTCTCTGCGCCGATGTCCACGATCGCCGGAGCCATCGATCGCGGCGACCATCAGTTTCTGCGCGGCCTGCCCGGCATCGGACAGCAGAAGGCGCGCGATATCGTCGCCAAGCTGCAAGGAAAGGTCACGAAGTTCTTGCTGATTCGCGATGCGCCGCCTCCGCCGCCCGCAGCGATTCCCGATTTCGCCGATGAAGCGCTGGCCGTGCTCCTACAACTCGGCTATAAACGCAACGAAGGCGAGGCAATGATTCGCAGTACCCTCGAAGCCGATTCGTCAATAGGCGACGCGGAACGCCTGCTCGCGGAGATATACCGCAACAAGGCGGCGAAGGGCTCGGCATGAGCGAGCCCAAGGCGCGCCGGCGCCTGCTCGGGCCGGAGGACGCGAACACCGATCCCGCCGCGGCGCCCGACCGGCCGCGCGTCGTCGATCCCGCCGCCGAGACTATTGAAGAAGAGCTTTATGGCGCGAGCCTTCGTCCGCGCTCGTTCGACGAGTACGTCGGGCAAGAACGAGTCGTCGAAAACCTTCGCATCGCAATCGACGCCGCCAAGCGCCGCGGCGAGCCGCTCGAGCACGTCCTCTTTTACGGGCCGCCGGGATTAGGAAAGACAACGCTCGCCGGACTCATCGCGCGCGAGCTCGGCGCGAATTTTCGTCCGACCAGCGGCCCGACGCTGGAGAAGCCCAAGGATCTCGTCGGCATACTGACGTCGCTTGAAGAGGGCGACGTATTCTTCGTTGACGAGGTGCATCGGCTGGGCCGCGTCGTCGAGGAGTTTCTCTACCCGGCGATGGAGGATTTTCAAATAGACTTCGTCGTCGATCGCGGCGCGTACGCCAAGACGCTGAAGCTGCCGCTGCAACGCTTCACGCTGATCGGTGCGACGACGCGCGCCGGCATGCTGACGGCGCCGCTGCGCGAGCGATTCGGACTGGTCGCCCACCTCGACTACTACGCCGTCCCCGAGCTCGAGCGCATCGTGCGACGCTCGGCGATCGTGCTCGGCGTCCCAATCGATGCCGAAGGAGCGAGCATCATCGCCGCACGCAGCCGTGGGACGCCACGCGTTGCCAACCGGCTCTTGCGCCGCGTGCGCGACTACGCCGAAGTCCGCGCCGATGGTCACATTACTCTCGAGATTGCCGACGAGGCGCTCCGCCGCGAAGGCGTCGACGCGCTGGGCCTCGATCGTCTGGACCGCGCGTTTCTGAGGACGATCGTCGAACAGTACCGAGGCGGACCAGCCGGAATCGCCGCCATCGCCGCAACGCTCACCGAAGATGCGGAGACGCTGGAAGACGTCGTCGAACCATATCTTCTCAAGGAGGGTTTCGTTACGCGCACCGCCAGCGGCCGCCGCGCCACGGCGCGGGCCTACGAACATCTCGGCGTGCGCGGCGGCGGCGCGCCGGCGCAGGAGCGGTTACTCTAACGCGCCGCGCGCACTTTTTGTGGCTCGGCGCGCTGCCGTTGCTGCGGCCGGCACGCATTATCGCACAAGTCGAGGCCGATCCGGCGACCTCGTCGCAACGTCCGGCGCTGAGGGTGCTCCTGGGTTCGGGCGAGGCCGACGCGAACTCCGACGGCACTTTCGTGTTTAACGGTCGCAGCTATCGCGGCACGTTTGGGCGCCTCGACGACGGGCGCATCGTTAACGTCGTCGACCTCGAAGCGTACCTGTATAGCGTCGTTCCCGGTGAGATGTCGCGGCGCTGGCCAACCGGCGCGCTACAAGCGCAGGCA
>DATAPM010000412.1:0-6255 GCA_036265225.1 Vulcanimicrobiaceae bacterium | reverse complement strand
AGGCTGGTATAGTTGACCTGTGGGGGAGGCACGTTATCGTACCAACCGCCCCAGTCGTCCCATATCACCACGACGGCGGTGGTCTTCCAGGCCGAGCTCGCGCCGATCGCATTGATCACGCTGCTCACCCACCAAGGACCGCCGTTGCAGCCGCTTGCGGGGTGGTCCGAGTCGTAAAGCGTTGGTATGACCCACGACAGCGCCGGCAGCTTATTGGCTTTTAGGTCGGCAAAGATGTTGGTATTGGGAATACTGATGTGCGCGTTCCAGTCGGGCCCGTACCTGAAGCTTTTGATTGCGTCGAAGCCATTCCAGACGGCACCCGAAAAATCGTCGTGCGGTGACTTGCGATTATCTACATAAAACTGGTACGACACATTCGTCGCATCGAGAAGGTCGGCAATCGTCTTGTATTGGGAGAAGCACGGAAACGGACCGTTCCGGTCGTACCTTCCGTTCCTAAAGAGCAGGGGCGTAAAGATGAAGCGCTTTTTCCCGTGGGGCCCCGAAGCATCGCACCCCCACGGGGGGACTGTTGGCTCGTCGGTAAGGGATGAATCAGCATCCCAGCGCGCCGTTCCGGCGATGATTTGCTGGTGAGCAATGAAGCTCGAAGCCGTATCCGTCGAAAACATGTTGTCAGCCAGCGTGTACTCCTTCGCCAGCTCCCAATATGGAGTAATTTCCGATCGGTCGACGTACGAGTACGGATAGGTCTTTGCGGGTGGACCGTTCCCAGCCTCGCCCGTAAATATTAGGTCGAAACCATCCATCCGGCAGACGTTGTTGCTATCGGCGTCGCACTCGATCTTAAATCCATGGTGGGTGTGATCGATATCCGTGCCCCGATTGACGGGGCCGCTCTTGAGCTTTATGGAGTGCAGGGGGATCTGCTGCGGCGTCTTGCACCACGGGCGCTTTGGTTTGCACGGACCTTCCATCGCGGTGTTGGCCCCCGGAAAGCCGGCGAAGAGATTGTTGAAGCTCCGATTCTCTTGAACCATAATGACGATGTGCTGCAGCTTCGGGGGCGACTGCGGCGGGGCGAAGGCCGTGGACGAAGCGCTGTTACAAGCGGCGAGCACCACCGATGCTGCCATGAGATAGGCGAGCGTAATGCGCATTTGGGACTGTTGGCCGCGCGTGCGCCCCTTCCTACGCGCGTCCGCTTAAGGTTCTAGCTTAAACACCGTGCCCCAACCTCCGCTACCACGTGACGTAGCGGTGCCATATAGCAAACCGTGTTTGTCAAGAATTAGGCTGCCTTCTGGGTTGGTGCCCTCGCTCATAGTAAAGCGATGAATGACCCTGTGGCGATAACTTGATCCCGAAGGCGTCAACGTGAATACCGTGCCGTAATCGGAATTTCCGTGACCGCCTCCCTGCGTAGTTCCGTACAGCATACCGTGATTACCGAGCGTCAAGCCCCCGTAAGGATTTGAACCATCGGAGCCTCCCTTGAACTTATAGACAAAGCTTTGCGTGTACCCCGAACCTGAACGTGTTAGCTTAAAGACGCTGCCTAGATTACCGGTGTACTCGCCCCCGCCGTAATAGGCTGTGCCCCAGATAGCGCCTTCCTTATCGAAAATTACGCCTGCGACCAGACCGTTACCGTAACCTCCTTTGGCGAAGTTGTAGAGTGTAGTCTCGGTGTACTGCGAGCCGGACCGCTTCAACTTAAAGACGGTGCCGCAGTCGTGGTTCTGCGCGATGCAACTGGAGAATGTCGTTCCGTAGAGCGCGCCGTCCTTTCCGAAGATTAGGCCGCCATTGGGAGCCGCGCCGTCGGCGCAGTTAGTAGTGCAAAAGCTGTACAGGACGGTCTCGGTGTTGCCCGAGCCCGACTGCACCAACTTAAAAATCGTGCCGCAACCAATTACGCTGTTCTCGCAACCTGGCAATCCTGCGCCACCAAGAGCGGTAGTGCCGTACAGCGCACCGTCTTTCCCAAATACCAGACTGCCACTCGGGAACGCGCCGTCCGGGCACTTGCTGTTCGCGCAAAAGCTGTACAAGACGCTCTCCGTATATCCCGAGCCCGACGGCGCTAATTTGAAGACGGCCCCATAGTCGTACTTCCCCCCAAATGATGTCGTGCCATAAAGCGCACCATTCCCGTCGAAGGTCAGCCTGCCTGAAGGGTGCTGGCCGTCAAGAGCGCCGCCTTTAAAGCTGTAAAGGAAGCTTTCGGTATAGCCTGATCCCGAAGGGGTCAGCTTGAAAACGGTGCCGTGGTCGTCAGTCCCGCCGTGGGTCGTCGTGCCGTAGATCGCACCCGCTCTGTCACTAATCACGCCGAAATCTGGTCCAGCTCCGTTGCCTCCGTCAAAGCTGTAGATTCCGGTGAAGCGCGATCTTGCAGGTCTCCCGGCCTGCGTTGCCGTGACCGAGCCGGGTGACATCGCTTCCGGGTTACCGATCAGCGGCTGCGATCCGCCGCAACCTCCAAGCATGGTGGCCGCGGCACAGAGCGCGGCGGCGTAGCGAAGACGTGCCATTTTGCATCCTTTATCGGGCGCTTCGATCTAAGGGTCGCCCAGACGGCATCGTAGCAACCGAAGGTCTTGATGCACAGCGGCAAACGCCTCAGAGCCAGGGCCGTTAGTCGCACTCGCTATCGCTAGGCAATGCCCACCGTTGCCATCCTATCGCATCGCCACGCAAAACGCCTGACCGCGAGTTAAGAACGGCCAGCCCTGCACTTGCGTCAACACCCGCTGCCCGATTTCGAGGCGCAGCCATGCACTTCTAGTCGCATGTGGCTTCGAGAGTGCCTAACTATCTGCAGTGGATGTCTGCCGCATCGAAGAGGCCCCTACCTTTTGCTTACTGAACGACCCGAAGACACACGCATGTCTCGCGGTCGAAAATGGAGGGATAAATTCAGCCGGCGCTTTTTCGGCTTCTGCCTGCGCTTGCCGACGTTACTTAGCTGTTTACGAACGCCTGCGCATGGTGAGCCGCAGATTGTAAAGAATGCATGACGGAGGACCAACTGAAATATGAAGCGCAACAATGTCTTAACCATCATGTCTCTGCTCTCAATCGTCCTCCTCTCGCTTCACTTGACGGATGACATCGTCTATGGGACCGATAAGTCGCCGGTCCTAAACGTCGTGGCAATTGCTGTCCTCGTGATCTGGCTATACGGGACGCTGGTCCTGGCCGAGCGGCGATCCGGGCACCTCATCATGCTCCTCGGATCGATCGCAGGCATGGTAATTTTCACTGTTCATGCGAGCAGAACAGGAGGACTGTCGGCCGGCACGGTCGCTGCGTCCAGTGGAGCGTTCTTCTTCGTTTGGACTCTCCTCGCGCTCGCCGTGACCTCCGTCTTCTCCGCTATCCTCTCAGCGCAAGGGTTATGGAATCTGCGACGTTCAAAGGCGCCGAATGAGCCAATCAGCGATTAGAAACGCTCGGCGCTGAGCCTCAATCCCATCGCCCGCCGCGGAGGCCGCGCGATAGGACGTTCGCACTAGGCCTCGGCTGAGTACATCGGCCCCTTTTCTAAAAGCGCTCTTACCACGCTACCGAGACGGATGCTAAGCTATGCAAGCCCGGCCGTTGGAGTCGAGCCCACGGAATCAAGGAGTTTGAATGATGAAGAGCACCGCGCTTAGAGGTGTGTATGCACTCGGTATTTGCGCTACGTTGCCGGTGCTGCTTGCCGCGTGCGGCTCACACGCTGCGGTCGCTCCTGAGCCGGTTCTCCCGGCGGCCTCTTCGCCGCAAACGACTTCGACTTTCAAGCTGCTCTACAGCTTCAATGGTGGAACCGACGGCGCCAAGCCGCTGAGCAGACTAACGATCGGTAACGACGGCGCGCTGTACGGCACGACCGCGAGCGGTGGATCGAACACCGTTTGCTTCCCGCAACATGACGTCGGGTGTGGGACAGTTTTTAAGTTAACGCCGTCCGGCTCCGCGTATTCGGAGAGCGTCATCTACCGCTTCCGTGGATACGACTACAACCAAAGTGATGGCGCTTATCCCGCGGCGGGCGTCGTCGCCGACAGCGCGGGTGCCCTCTACGGCACGACCGAGTATGGAAATCAAATCGGCGATGGCATCCTTTTCAAGTTGACTCCAGCGGCCTCGGGCTACTCTGAGAGCATCCTTCACAATTTTACCGACTCGCCCGACGGCCAACATCCGACTGCAGACTTGCTGTTGGTTAACGACATGACCCTCTATGGAACCACCCCATATGGTGGCTACAAGTACGGTTGCAATCACTTTTGCGGTGGATGCGGAACGATTTTCAAGGGACCAACGAACGGCGCCTCGGAAACGATCTACAGCTTTTGCGCGGAATCCAATGGGCCCGACGGCAGCGAACCGCGCGCGGGACTGTTCTACAATAAGGGCACCTTTTACGGCACGGCCACGGGAGGTGGATCGAACGGCAGTGGTACGATATTTCGCTTCGACGGGTCCGTCAGCGTGTTGCAGAATCTCTGCGCTGACAAGCACTGTAAGGACGGAGCCGAACCGGAAGCTCCCCTGGTGCAGGACGACAAGGGGTCGCTCTACGGCACCACGATAACCGGCGGCCACGGCTATGGAATCGTATTCAAACTAACTCGGACGCGTGCCGGCTATCGGGAGCACGTCCTCCACCGTTTCCGCGGAGCCCCCGACGGCGCAAATCCGATTGGTGGCTTGGTCATCGATAAAGCCGGATCACTCTATGGCACGACGTCTATTGGAGGAAGCGACGCCTGTCATTGCGGTACCATCTTCAAACTGGCCCGATCGCAGTCGGGCTACAGCGAAACCGTGGTGCATAGCTTTACGGGCTTGAGCGACGGAGCGGTGCCGAAGGCTTCGCTGACTATTGATAGTGCGGGACATCTCTACGGAACCACGTCGGCCGGCGGAACAAGAGGCGCCGGTGCGGTATTCGAACTAATCCCTTAACAGGCCGCCGCCTGACGCGGCTCTAACGGGTTTGTGTGGTTCGCCGGCCGGCTAACTGTATCGAAGCGCGAACGTCTTTGACTGCCGCATCGAGTGCAAGCCTCACGCACTCGTTCCAAGGTGTAGATTCTAGGAGCGGACCCATCGCCTCCGGCGCCGACCTCGACGCATCGATGATGCCGCGGTCCTCATCGTGTTTCGATTATGCCGACCATGCACGGGGGTAGGCACGCCGGAGGCAAGAAAATCAGAATAAGGATACCATTTCGTTCGCGAGCGCGCTCTGCGAGGTTCCTCCGGGAACTTCCCGACCGCTAAAGGAGATCACGATGAGGCTTTCGATTCTTGGGCGCGTTGCCGTTAGCGTGAGTGCGGGCGTGGCAGTGATGACAGGGTGCGGCGCTAATCCAACCGGCGGTATCACCCCCGTCACAACGGCCGGCGCTATCGCGCGAACGCATCAAATGGTCTTTAGCTACTCCGGTGCAGAGCAAATGTTCAAAGTTCCGTCCGGCGTGAAATCGATCATTGTTGATGCTGTCGGCGCGGCTGGAGCCGGTAACAGAAGGCTTGGCGCGCCGCCCGTGCGTGGCGGCCGTATTAGAGCCAAGATTCCCGTCACGCCAGGTGAGACGCTGTACGTTTTCGTCGGCGGGCGATGGTCCATTGGTGGCTTCAACGGCGGTGGAAGCGGCGGCTGCACTGGATCCGGCGCTCGCAACGCGGGCGGTGGCGCTTCGGACGTGCGAGAGGGTGGCGATGACTTAAGTAATCGCGTTGTCGTCGCCGGAGGCGCCGGCGGCGGGGGTGAGAGGAAAGGGCACGGCGGTTTTGGTGGCGACCTGATCGGCGAATCGGGGCACGATGGAGGGCACCGTGGGCTGCGCGGCGGCCACGGCGGCAACGGCGGCACTCAAAGCCAAGGTGGTGCGGGCGGTGCCGGCGGCGTCCCTTCCGGTAACGCTGGTAGTGCAGGAACCTTAGGCGCGGGAGGTTCGGGAGGCAGTGGCGACAGCGACATTCATTGCGGCGGCGGTGGTGGTGGCGGTTACTACGGCGGTGGCGGCGGCGGTAGCGGATCGCAAAGCGAGGGAAGCGTTGGTGGAGGTTCAGGCGGCGGTGGCGGCGGCGGGTCGTCGTATGCTGAACCGAATGCCATCGGTCGCATATATGGTTGGGAAGGGTGGCGCGATGCGACGGGTAACGGAGTCGTTACTCTCATTTGGAAGTAAGCCGCCTCTGAAATAAGCCGCTAGCACTCGTGAGCAGCGCCGTTCGTTTTGGATGCCTGCGAAGCGCCGGCGTTTATGAGCGTCAACTTCACAAAGA
>DATAPM010000411.1:0-17349 GCA_036265225.1 Vulcanimicrobiaceae bacterium | reverse complement strand
TTAACTCCCGGAGATAATTAAAGACAGACGCCGCTATGGACAACAGCGTCTGTCCTAAGTTCATCTTACCACAATCGGTATCAGAGCGTTACGGCGGTCACCTGTTCCCCAAGCCTGTTAATTAAGCGTCTTGGAATCTTTATGCAGCCGGTAACCGTTGCTGAATCCAGGTCGCTTAAAAGTCTCCAAGACCCCTTCGTCTTTCATGTCATTAATAGCAATGGTTATCTGGTCGCGGGTGGCGCTTGTCATTTCTGCTAGGCGGTCGTAGGTGAATCCACTCCAACCCTCAGGGTCGCCGGTATCCGTGCCGATGATTTTCACTAACTTGCCGATAAGGTCGCGGTCGGGGGTAATTGCCAGGTGGTACTTATTTGCGCAGCGACCTTTTTTCTCTACCCACAACGCTCCAGAACCCCGAAGAACATGGAGCCCTTTGGCTACGAGATTGTATTTCGCTTTTGATAGGTTGAGTGCTGAAGATAATTTCTCGTAGGACATTTGGGCAACGCCGTAATCATCTGCGTTCTGGGCCAGGGCCTGAAGTAGGCTAAATTCAAAATCCTCTAGGCGAGTCTGCCATTTTGTTAGATAGGCGTCGTGCGGCTGCGACTTTGCTTTGTGCGGCTCAGCTTCTACTTTTAGCGAAGCCAGCGGTTCCGCTGATTTGGGTTCCGCCGCTTGCAGCGCTCTGGCTTTGCGTTGAACTGAGCGCAGGAATCTTTTTGCGATGAAAACCGCGAGGTTCTGTTCGTCAACCTCAACGCCCCGAAACTCGCCTAGCACCGCCAAGGCATCCGGTAGACGCTGTTTCAACTCGTTTACTAGTTCGTCTGGAACCTGGGCGGAGAAAATCAGTTCCCTGCCGTTCAGGTCAAGATGACCATAGGAACGGACTTTTTCGAGCAGTTGAAACGTATTCAAGAATTTTCTCCTAACCGGCTATCAGCAGAGAACGTCAGCATAGAGTTCCCCATCCACCGTGAGGCGTTTAACAGGTTCTTTGAAAGACTTGGTGTGTGAGCGACAAGTCTCCCAGAAGTCGTCAATCGTGAAGTCATTGTAACAGCCATATCGGTCGCAAAGCATACGGGCTATATCCTCTGCTAGCACTGGACCGTCTTTTTTTGCGGCTTCGGCGTCAAAAACTTTCCCAGAATAGCCGGAGCCATGGTTTCCAGAAGTGATAAATGCTCCCAGGGTTAGAAGTTGTTGCGCCGATAATTGATACAGCGGCATATCCCCACATTGTTCGTCCAGTTCCAAGACTTGGCCATAGGTTAGAAAGCTCTCTTTCGCCTCTTTACTCAGTTGCGAAAGCGTCTTGCTTTGATGGGTCGAGAAATGTTTAATTCGTACCGGCTTAACGTTCTGAAATGGACGCTCGTCAGCCACCTGCGCCACCGGCGTTGGAACGCTATCGAAAAAGTCCGCTGAACTTCCAGATTCAGATTTCACATATTCCTCGGCTCTTAATGTTGTTAATATTTCCGGCGGAACTTTGGTTTGGAAACGGTCACACTCTGCCACAACTTCGGAAAAATTGTCCGACACACTATCTACTTTATTATCAATATCAATAATAGAACTACTACTATCAATAATAGAATTATTATTAGAAGAACTATTTATAGATTTATTATTAGTATATATAGTTCTAGTATGTAGGTACGACGTTCCGACCTTGACCGGTACGACGTTCCGACGTTGACCTGGTTCCGGCTTCGACTTAGCCCGCTTTCCAGGTTTAGACGTAGGTACGACGTTCCCACGTTCCTCGATATCTTCCACGCTTTTGCCGAACGCGGGACTTGTGGTCTCAATAAGTTTAAACTGTCCTTTCGTGCGTTTGCCCGATAACCGAACGATATAGCCATGCGTGACCAAGGCTTTGAGAGCCTTACGGGCGGTTTTAACGTCACAAGCCATGTGACTAGCCAGGGTTTCCTCGGAAATCACTGACTTGCCGTTAAAGCAACAGTTGAGAAGAACGCCGTATGCCGTCTTAGCATAACTAAAGAGCGTTTTATCGAGCATGATTGCCGGGGGATAGCAGAGGAATCTTTTTGCATTCTGTGGTATAGTATCCATGCGTTACAACCCGTACCGGCCTGTTATACCCGGTGCGGGTTTCCTTATTTGTGGGCTTAGTAAATATATAAAGTTTTGCCGTGCTATCTACGTTCGACGGCAGTGGGGCTATTAAGTGTGCCAAGCGGCTGGCATAGAGCCAAGACCTAACGCGGTAGGAGACTGAAGGGGTCAATCCCCAATGCTTTGGCGATTTGTCGTGCCTGGTAAAGCGAAAGTTTTGACGTTGGATTTCCGTCAATACGGGCGAGCGTGCCGTGCGGTAACCCAGAGCGCTCTGCCAGCTCTTTTTGAGTGACCCCGGCTTTCTCACGAATGGGGCGCAGACGGTTCTTCACGGTCATGGAGAATCTCCTAAAAAGAAGAGCGCCCCGATTTGAGGCTTTGTGGTCCCGGCATCCCAAAAGCGAGATTTCCTGGGCTAAAAAAAAGAGGGCTCAAAGCCCTCGTATATGCGGAAACGTTTTTAGACGACAAATCCCTGGACGGTAATAGTTTTGTATTACAAAACCCAAGACGCTTCTGTGCCTAGGGAAATTTTTAAGCCTTAACGGCTACTTCCTAATTCTACCATGCGCGTCAAGAATTTAGATTCCCTAAATAGAGGCGCACAATGGGTAGTACCTATCCTAGGGTAGTTCGGTGGACCAAACTAACGGCGCAGTAAGAGCCGCTAGTCTTTCCTACTCTAATTGTCTCATGCCAAAATGGCGAAGTCAAGAATTAAGTCGTGCAACAGGTTGAACTAGAACAGGTTGGAATTAATGTAACCCCAGCACTCGTCGTTTGCACTTAATAAAAAAATACTCAGCGTGCAAAACAAAGAGCGCTAACGCCGACTTTATGTTGCTCGGCAATTTTGGCGCGGGTCGAACGCGCATCTTCTGCCTTATAGTCCCGTGTCTCGGGCCCTTGGGTCCCGACACTCGGTTCAAGTGCAACAGGTTGAACGCCGACAGGTTGCGCTTAGTGTAATCAGATTACCACGGTCACGACAGGTGCAATCCGGCGGTATCCGCGTAGGCCATTGTGCAACGGTCCCCAAACTCTGTAGCGAAACGTTCGACGTTCGGGCCAACGTAATGAAAAATTGTTCCTTTGTTTGGGCTTCCATGATTAGGGTCACGCCCTGGCTGGTAGAAATTAATCCGGCCTGGCCAGACGGCGTGAGCACTTGCAATCTCTAACAGCGGTTCAAACCACTTGTACGACAAGGCTCCAGGATTAAGACAGGTTATGGCCTGGGTGACCCTACCCGACCTGAATTCTTCTGCCAGTTTCTGAATGAACGGAACCTGAAGGCCACCATACGGCGGATTAAGCCAGACGTTCCCCCACCAGGAATGATGAAGCCCGTTGCTGGCAAGGTCGTAATACATGAGAGCCTTGACCGTTTTCTGCGCCTCTGAGCATGAGGCTGGGTCTGTCGTAATCTCACCGTCAAAAACTCGGCGCACTTTCTCAATCACCAAGGGCGGCGTGTACCATTCTACCGAGAGGCATTGCTGCCGCCTCATAGTTGGTCCCGGACAAATGTCAGTTTCGCAATCGCCGCGTCGAAGGCTGTTGCTGTGAGGCCTAACGGCTTGAGGTCCTTGGCGAACCTGCTAAGGATACTCTCGTCGCTTCTGGACAGAAACTCGAAGAGTAATCGAAGGCGTTTTGGTTCGTCCTCTTCTTGAATGGCAGGCGCAGGGGCGCTAGGCTTTGGGGGCTTCTTTTTAATCAGTCGGTCGCGTATCTTTCCCACGATTTGCGCCGTAACCGGTTTACCGCCGCTAGATTTAACCGCGTCTTTCCACACCTTCCGCAGCTGCTCAGGCTTTTCCAACATGGGGAATAATTTGGCCGCGACCCCTAAGCAAGACGGCTTGTCTGGAATTCCAGACTTTTTCAAGGCTTCATCTACTTCAAGCGCCTGAAGGTGTTGGTACGCATAAGGTTTCGAAAGGCCAAACTCTTTAATGGCAAGGTCATCAAACGATGCGTAGCCGAGTTCCTTAAAGAGTCCGTCATCCCGTAACTCTTTGAGGGATAAGCCGACCGTTATAAACTTCCGAAGGTCGTTCTTGACATCCTTAACCAGTTGCTGTGCGCGGTCCAGCCGTAGATTCTTCTTTGCTGGAATCGCTGCCGGTATCTTATCGGTTGTGACGGTGGCGCTCACGGAGTTCTTTCGTAACGATTATCATTCGAACAGTGCCCTCTTTTCGTGAAGAAGTTTTAGCGGCAAAATCGCCGCCACGAATCTTCCGACCAAAATCCCTCAACAGGAGTTGCGTGCGCCAACAGAAATTTTCGTGACTTTGTAACGCAAAGGCAGCCTGTTGGTGACGCTTTGTGGGGCAAAGTCACCCTGTTAATCTAAAAGCAACGCGATATTAAGCACGTTTACAACAGGTAACAGGTAACAGGTGCGGCAGCTAAATCTCCAAGCGTATCGCCATGCTTGAGTTTTGGGCAGTACCCGAACCTACCGAAAGAAAACTAAGAAGTACCACACCGTACTTCCTGAAAGCGTTTTGGGCAGCGTCCAAAGGGCCGACATAGCGAAACCCGTAGATTGTCGTTGGTGTTTTATGTAATCGCAAGGCACCGGAGAGAATTTGTCGCTAACGTTGCAGTAAGAGGTGCTAGAAAATCAGACAGCCCTATAACGACCAGAACCGGATGCTGACGCCGAGTGAGGCGGCGGCTTCTCTTGAGGTCTCTAAGCCGACGTTCCGCAAGATAATCGAAAGCGGAGCGCTGCCCTATATCGTTCTTCCAACAGGCTCCCGGTACCGTAGGTGCATCCGGGTCTCCGAAGTTGCCCTTGCTGAGTTTAAGCAGACCCACCCAAAGACCTGAGCGAGCAGAGGTGGGAATCGGGCTTTTTCAACCCACTTCGGGTAGGCGCGTTTTTTTGGGCTTTTTTCCACTGGACACCAATTGGACACGCGCCTAATTTTCTTCGGTTTGCTTATATAGCGAAAAGGCCCAAAAAATGGGCCTTTTCTTCGTTTACGCTGAGTTAGGTTTCCCTCGTGGAGAGAATTCGACTCCCACCTTCCCCACCAGATTTGAGCACGAAAGCCGCTCGAAAGTAGTCTATTGATAACGGATTGATAACGCGAGGTATCGATGGGAAAGAGGCTTTGGGACCTTACGGGGGGCGTCGCTGTCGCGCTCTGTGGGGTCATAACGGGGGTTGTCGTCACACTGGTTCCCCACGATACACGCAAAGAGGTTTTTGTTCTTTGGTCGTACGTCGCATTTATCACCGTGGTTTGCCTGGGGATTTATATTTGGGCCACCTATATGAGGGCTCGTATTGACGCGGACGAGCGAAGCGCTGCGGAAGTCAAGCATCAGCGCGAGCGCGACCAAGATCGCGCCGAAAGGGATCGCGATCGGCAAGAAGCCGAGGGCAGGTTTTCCTTGCAACGACAGGAGCTCGCGGCGATCCAGCGAGCGCTCGAGCAAGTCCAATTCAACGAGACTCAAATTGACAGTCTCTCTCCCGGTTTGAAGAGGGACACGCTACAGCTCGCGAACGAAATCCTAGCCGCGTGGGCAGAACACGAGGCGTCGCGGCCGGCCCCGGCCGTTTTTGCCGCAACGCCGCCCGGTTCTGACCGCGCCACAGCCTGGGCAGACAGGGGGCGAGAGGAATGGGACTGGGGTCAAGTCTTTTTTAGGCGATTTGCACCGCAATTTGGACCAAGGGTTTTGGCGATTCTGAACAGGCTTCTTCAGAGTGGTGTGATCACCCAAGAACAACTCAGGGACTATAGGTGGCGCTACTTTACGACCGGCCTGACGAGGCCCGACGACGCGCGTGATCTGGCGCAGCAGTTGGGGGCCATCGCGTTAAATATGCCATGAAATCCACGTCAGCGCGTACGGGTGGCACTACGCGCGGCCCGCACTACTCCATCAATTCGGTCGGCGGCGTCTCGCATGAGCGAATCTGTCACGTGCGCGTAGATGTCGGCCGTCGTCGAGATCGTCGAGTGGCCTAGCGCGTTGGAGACCGTCTTTAGGTCGACACCCGCGTGGAGCGCCATCGAGGCGAACGAATGGCGCAGATCGTGAAGCCGCACGTGCGGTACGCCAGCGTCACTCAGCGCACGCATGAAGAACGTACCGAAAGTGTTCGGGACCCACGGCTCGCCGCCACGCTCAAAGACAAGAGTCCCCGGTGAAATGCGTCCCAGGCCATTATTCCAGAACCACTGCGCCTGTTGAACGCGGTGGCGGCGTAAGCGGTCCGCTACGAAGCGCGGTAGGCTGATCGTACGTCGTGACCGTCTTGTCTTGGGGTCCTTGAAGCGAGACGCCACGTCTGCGCGCTCAATCGAACGCTGGACCGTGAGGGTGGCATTCTTAAGCTCGATGTCGGACCATCGTAGTGCCAACAACTCACCGCGGCGTAAACCCGTTCCGACGAGCGTTACTATTGCGGCACCGATGACGCTTTGTTCGCACGCGGCAATAAGTTTCGCCGTGCCCGCCGGATCGAGCGCCTTCATCTCCTTCTGCTCGACTCGCGGAGGGTCCACGAGTTCGCAAGGATTCACCGCGATGCAGCGCTGGCGCTTGGCACGATAGAGGGCCGTCCGAAGCGTCGAGAATACGTGGTGAACCGTCCTGCTCGAGATTGCGCCGGCCTCACGCTTCCGGCGGCGTAGCTTCGAAGAAGCCCAGCGGGCCTTCGCCTTTTCGATATGATCGGGGCGAAGCTCCGTGAGCCGGACCTTTCCAAGGGCCGGAATGATGTGCGTTTCGACATGGTTGCGGTAAGCGTGCAACGCCGATGCCGAGACCGAATCGGTGATTGCCTCGAGCCAGGCGCGAAGGTACTGCTCGAGGGTTTGCCGGTCGTCGCCCGGCGCGATTCCCTGCCGCAGTTCTTCCGCCTTTTTGGTGAACCACGCCGCGGCGTCTTTGCGGGTCCGAAAGCCGCCTTTGATCTTCTGCTTGCGCGGCTCGCCGGATTCGCGAGCGGCTTCGTACCAGACGCTCCACGTCGACATCTTGCGGGGCTTACCAGTCTTGTCGACATACGATCGACGGGCAAAGTGTCCCCTCACGTCAGATCCGCGGGAGCCAGCCCAGCCCGTTCGGCCTTGATGCCGCCCACGAGGACCTCGCAGATCGCGGTGACCCACGAGTATAGCTTCAACAACGGCCTTCATGCGAGTGAGCAAGTTGCAGGGGCCGCTTTCGAACCCGAGTGATTAAAGGACGCCGCCAGTGACTTGAGCTTGCCGTGAGGCGGACCGCGGCCTTAGCTCGCGAACTGCAGAAGGTCCGTGTTGTACCGAGTTTTCGCTTTAGCCGCCTTATTCGCTGCGCCACTGCTCGCGCAAGCGCCCGGCGTGCCGATCTCGATTCCCGGTTACGGCTCGACGGCGTCCCCGTACGGATTCCCGATCAAACGGGTCAACAATCTCGATACCGCACCAATCACATTCGAGGGCCAGCGTCTCGTCCTAATTGCCGCACCCGCGGCCCCACCCGACGCCGCCGTCCCAGCGATAGTTCAACGCGTCGACGCGATTACCGATAATTTGCAGCGCATCGTGCCGGCTGCCGTTAGCTTCGGACGGCCTCCGGCATCCCACTTCGACGCCAAGACCTTCAAAGTAAATGTTGGCAGCGAGAACGGCTATCCGACGCTGTACGCGATCGACGCTTCAAAACGCCAAGTGGCGCCGATCATGACGCTCACGGAGGCCGACGCAACGCTCAACGGCCTGTCGAAGGACGAGTTGGCCCTGAAGTGGCGTGTCGTGCTGCAAACTGCGCTTGGACGAGCGTTGCTCAGCGGTGAGCCGGAGTACTACGAGGCACAGCTTCGGAAGCTTCCGCTCGTCATTGCCGGCGGCATCCTCTTGACGATCCTTCTCATCATCGTACGCCGCCGGCTGCGGCGACGCCACGACACGCTGGACGCCGCCGCGGAAGCCGTCGACCCGCGCGAAACAAGCGATTCTGCGGGCGCGAAAAGACTTCGCGCGCGGCGATCGATAACTTCGGGTACTCTGCGGCTGACGAACTTGGCATTCGTGGCGCTATGGGCGGCGATAATCCTTTGGTTGCTCGGAACCTTACCATCGACACGCATTTTTGCTAATATGCTCGCGTCGCGCTCGATTCGGGTCGCGTCGTTATGGCTGGTCCTCGCCGTGCTGGATCGCATCCTGAACGTCGCCATCGTCCGGGTTGCCGACAGCTGGGAATCGAGCGTTTTCGCTACTCCTAACGACCGCGCGCGGCATGCAATTCGGCGCCCGACCGTGGTGCGAGCTGCCGAGAACCTCAAATCGATCATCCTTTGGGCGATCGCCATCATTGCGACGCTCTCCCTGCTCTCGGTCTCGGCGATGTCCGTGCTGACGATCGGCGCGGTGATCGCCTTCGCGCTCTCGTTTGCCACCCAGAGCCTGATCAAGGACTATCTCAACGGCTTCTTGATCTTGGCGGAGGATCAGTTCGCAATCGGCGACGTCGTCACGATCAACGGATTTACCGGAAATGTTGAAGACCTGACGCTACGAATCACGCGGCTTCGCACCGACGACGGCCGCCTCGTCACGATTCCGAATAGCGCCCTCACCGCCGTAGAGAATCAGACGCGCCTTTGGTCACGGATCGACTTTCGGGTGGTCGTTGGGACCTCGACCGATATCGCCCGTGCGGTCGACGTCCTCGCCGCAACGCTTGACGTCCTTGCCAAGGATCCGGAATGGAGCGAGAGCATCCTCGAGCCACCGCAAGTTCTCGGCGTCGAGGCCGTGTCGCACGCCGGCATCGTCTTACGCGCCTGGATCAAGACTCTGCCGGCGCACAAAGCCGATTTAACCCGCGAACTTAACCGCCGGGTAAGTGACTCATTCCAAAAAGCGAAGATCACTCTCGGCATTCCCCAGTCGATCGTCTTGCAGCCGGAAGCCAACCCCTAAGCGCTGACGGTTTCGAGCCGGCGCCCCTAACCGTTGCCTTTGCGCAAGCGTTCCAACAATAGGCGGAGATAATCCGGTTGGCCGGCAGCTTGGCGTTTGCGATACTCGGCAGTGTCGAAGAGCCAGTCGGGCAGCGTGTCGGGTAAGCCGATCTCATCGTTCTGCACGTCGTACGTATAGATGATCGGCGAGCTTTCGTACGTCCATCGCGATCGGGTAACGACCCAACAGCCAAGCACGTTACGAAAATCGACCGTCGCCTCGGTTGGGCTGATCGGGGCTTGCGGTACCGGCCGATAGGTTCCCACGAAGCGTACCTTCCAGATGTCGTATGTGTTCACGTCGATCCACAGGTCGCGCAAGTTATGTTTCTGCGGATCTTCACTTGGGTGCAACTGGAAATGATAGGTCTGATGGCCGTCGACCTGTTCGATCGGCGGCACCGTCGTTTCGGCTTGCGCCGTCGCATTGCCCGTGAGCGAATACGGCCATTTCGCCACCGATACGACGTGCGCGATGGTCATCAACCCGGCCATGTCGGGCGCCATCATCGCGCCGCCGCGCTGTTCCGGCGCAACATGAATAGACGAGCGGATCGTCCACGCGAACGGCCCTAAAAACTCCGGCTCGATTATTGCCGGCGGCAGCTTGCCGCTAGGAATTGGATCGCTGACGTTCTCCATGCCATCGGCCAAGCGCAGCGCATAGCGGTTGACTTCCACCGACGACGACTCTCCGGTGTAATACCCCATCGGCGTGCGCGTAATATGCCAGGTACTCGTCCAGACCGCGTACGGCGGCGCTGGATAAGATTGGAGCCGGCGAAAGGCTGCATCGAAGATTTGTTGGGCCGTCGGCGCACGTGCGGCTTCCGGAGCTTGCAGAACTAACTTCATCGCGTCGAAGTCCATCGTGAAGGCATAATGCTTGAGAAACTCGTGCGAGATCGCGCCCCAGACGACGAACGGGAAGAGCGAAAACGGCGAGCCTTGCGGCGTGTAAATTCCCGGAACGTCGCGCTGGACTGCCGCTCCAACGCTCACCTGCTGGGCGACGAATGGAATCGCCGTGACCGCGCCGCCTCCGCCGAAGCCGGTGGTTGCGCGGGCTCGGTCGACCGGAATCTTCGCGGCATCAAGGAGCGCGTTCGAGGGCATCACCCCGCCGCCGGCGAGCCCGGAATCAAAGAGAAAGAGTCCGGCAGCATCGTTGACCGCCGCCGGCGCCATGATGAAATGGTCGCCGACGAGATAGCATGGGACGATCGCGTCGTGCGCGTCGCTTGCACTCGCTTCAAAAGCCGCCGACGCCGACCGCGGGCGAAGCAAGAGCCGGTTGTGCGGATAGTCCATTGTCGTTAAAAAGCGCTCGAAGAACGTCGTTCCGATGACGCCGTCGATCTTCGTGCCGTTGAAAAGCGCGGAAGCGTGGGTTGGAAAGACGTGCACCGGCACGTCGTATGCGGTTGCGCTCCCCAGCGTCATCAACTTTAGCTTGCCGCTCCGCGTCGGCGCTTTGAGACCGCCGGCGAAGTTGCCCATTCCCGAGTCGATCGTCACCACGCCGGCCCTGGCGGCGAGCGCCGGTTCCAGATCGACGTCGCCGCCGGTGTCGACCAGAAAGTTTGCCGTAATGCCGTTCACGTTCGCGCGCACTACCGGCAGCGGCACCGCGGTCACGAACGGCACGACGCTCTCTGCACCCTCAATGGTCGTACGACGTCCGGCTTCGGCCTGCCGGCGCTCGAGCTCGGTGAGCAGCCGCCCGGCGCGAACGTTTTGCGGATCGGTTGCGAGCACTGAATCGAGCAGCGGCTTGGCCACAATCAGATCGTTTTGAAAGAGCCGAACCGAGGCTAGGCCGAGCTCCGCATCGCGGTCCGATGGATTCGCCGCAAGAGCCGCCGCGTAGGCTGCGGCTGCCGCCGGAAAGTCGCCGCGCTCGAAGAGCGCCAGCCCCGAAGCGCCCTGCGCGTGCGCCAAAGGCGTCGCCAGAAGAACGGTGGCTGCCGCGATGGCTGGAAATGCTCGCACGTTACGGCGTTACTTCGCCGGGAAGGGCTGCGGTCCGGCGCCGCAAGCGCGCCAGTTCCTTTATGGAGCCGGCTCGTTTGGCGGGAGAATTAACAGCGCGTTATTGAGGAGCCGCCCCGGCTCTCGAAGGTAGCGCCCCCGGAACCACAATCCGCTGGAAGCATTGCTGTCGAGGTTCATTGCTTCGAAGGCGCCCAAGCGCAGCATGATCGCCGCGCTGTCCTCGAGCGTGCCGTCGGAGACGGCGAGAATTAGGAACCGCCCATCGCGCGAGATCCCGACCATGCTGCGCGCATCGTTGCCCCAAACCTTGGGGTCCTTGAAGCGTTCCCCATGTGGATCGATGGTAACGCGACCGTCGGTCAGCAGACGCGGACCGCCGCCGATTACTTCCCACGATTGGAAGAAGCTCGCCGACGGGTCGCCATCGGTTCGAACGACGCGGTACTCGACGCGCCGTCCGACGGCGAACCGGCGGGCAATCGTCTCTTCACCCTTGATATATACGACGTAGCCGTCGCGCGGGATCGGCAGGGAGGTTGCCGCGATTGCGGTCACGACGCCCCGGGTGACTTGAACTTGAAAGCCCGCTAAACCGGTCTGCGTGCCCCACTCCGGCGTAAAGATAGTCACGGTCTCAGCGCTGCCCTCGGGCAGGCGATTAATCCAATAAGCATACCAGTTATTCGGATACTCGAAGCTGCCGTCGAGCGCGCCTTCGATCCGTAGCGGCACGCGATCGATAGCGGCGTTGTTGTCGCGGTCGAAATAGAGTTCGTCGCCCACGTCACCTTTGAAGACCAGCGTTCCGTCTACCACGGTCGTGTGAATGAGATTCTTGATTGGTCCGGAGGTATACGCTTCGAAAAAACCACCGTTGATCGCCGCGATCGCGTGGTGACGGCTGGCCATCCGTCCGAGCGACTCGGTTCGGCCGGGTCTATCGTTGCCAAGCGCGACGCGAATGCGCACGCGTTCGAGGGGAACGATCACGTATCGTACCGCATGGCCGCCAACGGTCGTGGTAGCGGCGCGAATGCCGCCGTCGGGATGCGCGTGCAGCAGCGCGGCTGCCGTTAAAACGGCGAGAACCCATTGCATGCGAAAACTCCGCTCCTAAGCATACGAGCGGTTCCCTTGGCCGCAGGCCGCCACCTAGTAAGCGCGCGTTAGATTATGGTGAGGCGGGCGGCTCCATCGAGCCATACGCGTTCTCGTAATAGCTATCGCGTAAATTGCCCAGCTGCATGTCGCGCGGAATCGCACTGCCGTCACCGCGGAAGATCGTGGCTCCCTTGACGAGGAGCCGGTATGCGCCGAGGCGCGCATTCTTCCAATCGGAAACCTTCCAACGCTGGGGCGCCATCGCGTCGTACTCGTAGGGCGGCAACGGTTGCCGCGTCGCATCGAAGAGTTCGAGTTCTACGCGAAATCCTTCGCGCTCGAAGATTTGCCGTTCGACTTGCGTTTTCGTGGCCATTCGGCGACGTTCGCCTGCGCGGTTATTTTAGCATCTGTTATTCATCTCGACCGTAACGAGATACTCGAATCCGGCATTGAGTTCCGTCGGGCCGTCGCCGCGCGGCCCGCAGGTATAGTTTCCCCAACCCGTCTTCCAAGCCGAAACCGTATACGTTCCCGGCCAGAGCGTCAGAAAATAAAAGTTTCCTCGATTGTTCGTCACCGCTCTTTGCACGAAGGCTCCCGAACTCGCCTCCACGACCGCGCCGGCGAGACCGTGGCCGCTGCGCTCGTCGATGACCGTGCCACGCACCACCACGTTGGTTTGCAGCGGGCTCTGGTCAATCGGGATTGAGGCGAACGCGAACGCCGCCAACAAAACTTGCAGAATAGTCATAGTATCGAGATAACGCCCGGCGACGCCGGCCGGTGACGCATCCGCCGCCTGGGCCTGGGAATCGCGCTGCTAGGAAAGAAATGCCATGGAGCGTGAGCGATATCTCCTTTACCTTCACCTGGTGGCAGTACGGCTTCTTACTGCTCGCGCTCTGGTTTTGGCCGCTCACGCTCATCGAGCTGGCCGCCGGTGTCTGGTTGTGGCGGCGGCGCCGGTCTTGGCCGGCGCGGATTGCCGTCGTACTCTTTGGCCTGATGTGGATCGGCTCGGCCTTCACGCACGTGGCGGCGTTTGCCGACCAGGTTCAGAGCAAGGCCTCGTACGAATCCGATCTGCGCTCGCGACAGGCGACGCTCGCGCACGCTTCCGTGGTCGGCGGCATCCATCTGCCGGCGGGAACGATCGTAACGCACGGATCCAATGACCCCAATGAGCTGGCCGCCGTCGACCTTCCGACGGCGACGACAATTCACGGCATACCGCTGGCGGGGCACGTCGCCTTTTCGTACGGCGACCTCGACGGAAGTCAAACGTTGGCACGCGACGCGAAAATTGGCGAAGCTTTCTGCGCGGCCGAAGGCACGACTCGTTTTTCGAGCGGTAAGCTGGTGGAGTGCCGGCTCGCCCGGCCTAGCCGAATTCGCGGCGTTCCCTGCACCGGCACCATCGACTTCGAGAACGGCATCGTATGCGTGTTGTCTGCGACATACCAGCGATATGGTTACCGTTGGCGTCCCGGAACGAAAATCACCGACTACGGCGACTTGGTGTGGTTTCGAATCGGTGCGCTTGCGCCCACGCTGCGCGCCTTTTCAGCTCCGCTGCCGCCGGATTCAGAAGTTCAGTTCAACCACGGTACGGTGGCAAGCGTCGACCTTCGCAGCAGCGGCGGGCGCTTTCGGGGATGCACGTTCGACCTCATCATGGTCGAAAAAGGGAAGACGGCCGGGCGGACCATCGGCACCTGTCCGCTTCCGATCCCGGCGGGGAACCTCTACGTTCCTCTGCCGGCATCCGTAATCGGGCGTTCCTAAGCCGGCGACAACCGGCGGCTCTCGCCGTCAACGTTCGCCTGCAGTTCCGCAAGCGAACACCGGCCAACCTCACGTCCGTTCATGCCGGCTAAGACGATTGAGTCGCTGCTGCTCTTGAGGTCGTCGATCCGAAAGAGTCCCGCGTGGCCGCGCAATGCGAACCAGCCCGGGAAGGCGGTGAGCGCGTTTTCTAGAGTTTGCATGCCCTAAGGTTATCGTTGCTCCAGGCTGCGGACCACGAAGTTTCTAGAGTTTTGGCCGCGAACGGCTTCCGCAATGGATCTCGATGGGCTCTATGTCATCACCTTCGGGGGCGTCACCGGCTCTCGAGCCAACGGTGGGGTCGTCGTGCTCAAGGGCCGGCGCTTCCACGGCGGCGACAGCAGCTACTACTACGTCGGCGACTACGATCCGTCCGACGCGCCGCTGCTCGTCGGCCGGGGCCGAATCGTTAAGCACAATGCCATCGCCCCCAATGTCTTCGGGGACAGCGCGCCCGAGTTCGAGATCATCCTGCGCGGTCAACTCGGCAGCGGCGGAGTAATTCGCGGCACGATGTCGCGCGCGGTCAATCCCAACGTCGCCCTGCCTTTCGTCCTCGAGCTTAAAGAGAGGCTCCCGTAAGGCGCGCCGTCTGCCGCGCGAGAACGTTCTCGATGGCTCGAAGCGACTCGGCACCCATCGGATTCGCTTCGCCGAGGGCCACGTAGCCGTCGGGCCGCACCAGTGTCAAGCCACCGTGCATCACGTACGGCGCGCGTCAGTTTATTGGGCGCACCCATCACCTTGGTAATGAAATCGGTGACCTCGATGACATGCTTGATTACCGGCAGCCGGCGAGGAACAGGCCTACCGGGCCGGCGCCAACGATGAGGACGTCGACGTCGCTCACGATTTCGAGACCGACTGCAGGCGGCGCTGTGCCCAGAGCATGCGAAAAACTTCGTCCGCTCGTTCCGGCGACTCGCGAAAAGCGATGCAGAAGCGATTCCACGAGTTGATCGTCGCGACGGCCAGCGTTAGATACATCAGTTCTTCTGCCGGAAATACGGCCGACACGCGCCGATAGGTATCGTCGGGCACGTGGTTGTCGGCGATCGTCGTCAGTGATTCGGCCCATTCGAGCGCGGCGCGCTCGCGATCGCTGTACCATGGGGACTCGCGCCAGGCGGATAATGCATTGAGTCGGTCCCCTCCCTCGCCGGCTGCCTCGGCCTCACGCCGATGGAGCGCTAGGCAGAAGGCACACCCGTTGATTTGCGAAACGCGCAGGTCTACCAGCGCCAGCAGACCACGATCGAGCCCGGCTTTCTCCAGAACTCTTTCGGCATTGTAGATTGGTTCGAGGGCCGCCGGGTTGGTTTTAAGCAGGTCGGCCCGCTGATTGCGTCTGTTGCATGTGCGCATTTTACGCCCATCAATAAGCGAAAAAAATGAGCGGGCGCCTTTAAGAACGAGGGACTAAACGCCGGGCGCTAGAGCCGCGAAGGCAGGCGCCTAGCTGGGCAGCTGCACGAAGAGCAATCCGACGTAGAGCACGGTGAGAATCATGGCCTGCGCCGTGATCCATTCCTGAGCGCGGCGCGAGCGAAGCAAGTACGCGACCACGATCACGACATCAAAGAGCAGCAGCAACGCAAGATTCACCAGCGACGACATCCGCCCCGTTCGCGCGATCTCTTCGGCGATGCTCAACGCCGGCAGAAAGAACATTACTGCGAAGAACCAGCGGCGGTTGCGAAAATACCACTCGCCGAGATCGAGGCGCTCGCTCTCCTCGCGATCGGGCAGCACCAGCGCGGAAAGCAAGAAAAGATCCACCGGCGTGAGCAGTTGCAGCTAAAAGACGCCGAAGCTCCATTGCTGCGTATGGCGCAGGCCCCACTCGGCCCACCAGTGCTGCGCGGCGACGAAGAAAAGCCAAATCGCCCAAGCCACCGGCGGCCAGTAGAAGTTGACGCGCTCGCGCGCCGTAATAACGGCGGCGAGCCGCGTCAGCACGTTGGCGATCGCCAACCCCAACACGATGGAAATAAGAACGGTCAGGTAATCGAATGCCGTCATCGCATCGTTTACCCGACCGTCCGGAACTTACCGGTTTTCTTAGTTAACGGTTACGCTAACCGGCTTTGAGGCGATGCCGTTGGTAACGACGACCAGTTTGCTGGCTCCCGTCTCGATGCCCGACGGCACGTCGAACGTGGCCGAGACCGCTTGCGTCGGCGCTGCAACGCCCATGAACGTAAAGCCGTGCGTCCGGGCATAGAAGACGTGACCCGTCGCACTGTTGGTGATACGCACCAGCGGGAAGTTCGTTGCTTGCGTATCGTCGTCGCCGTAGAAGTTCTCTTGAGTCGAACCATTGAACTTCGTTCCGCTGACCGTGTAGCTCTGTCCGTGGGTTACGGTCGTCGGTACGGATGAGATAACCGGCGCGAGCTTGCGCTTGGCTTTGTGATTCGACGTGTAGATCTCGACGTCATCGGAGAAGTCGGTGGCAAGGACCTGCCCGTTCGGCAACATCAGCAGCCGGAACTCGTAGCTCGAATCATTCGGAGCGTTCGGCGGGCCGGCGATCTGTTTGAGTTTCTTGCCGTTGTAAATGAAGAACGTCGACGGAGCGTTGTAGAGACCCGGGCTTGCCGGGATCAATACGTCGCCGTTGAGCAGGACCGTTGACGGGCCGTCGGCGACGTCAAGTTGCTGTCCACCGATAACCGGGAACGTTGGTCCCTGCTTCCACGTGCCGCTCTTGGTGCTAAACGACGCGCTCAATCCGTTGGCGCCGGCAACCCAAACTTCACCGTTGGGACGCAGCGTTTGCGGGCCGATTTCCTCGCCGGCCGTGAGATTCGCCCCTACGCTGCCAGTTGTCGACCAGGTGCTGGTCGAGGAGCTGAACGCTTCGGAGTTCGGCTCGCCAAGCACGTCGGCTGCGAGCACCGTGCCGTTAGGCAGCAGCGTCCAACCTTCCTCACTGTTAGCGTCGTGCTTTCCGCTGCCGACCGAGGTCCATGCGCCCGTCGATTCGTTGTACTGAGCTTGGACGCTCGTGCAGCAGTTCCCGATCATGTACGTGCCGTCATTCAACACCACGCTCTGGGCATCGCCGATCTGGCTCCATCCGCTCGGCGGATTGACGTTCGTCCAAGAATTGGCGACCGGGTCGTAGATCGCGCCCTTCGTAGTTTCTTTGCCGACGCACTGATCGTACTCGCCACCGTTGATGATCAGCTTACCGTCGGGCAGAATCGCCGAAGCGAAGTACAGCGGTGCGTAACTCGGCGCCGCTTTTGCCGTCCACGTTCCGGTAGCGTAGTTACCGTTCGCATCGGGAGCGAGGCTATACCAAAGGGCGCTGCAGTTATCGGCAATCATGACCG